>CAXTUQ010000821.1:0-2364 GCA_964247405.1 uncultured Acetobacteraceae bacterium | reverse complement strand
GGGAGGGGCCGGGCTGCGGCTTGCCAAGGCCGGCCTCCGGCGGCGCGGCGTCGGACGTGTCTGCGCCGCCCGGCGCGGACGCCTGAGCGGGTGGGGAGCCGCCGGCCACGACGGGCGCGTTTCCGACGCCATGCCACGCCGCGAACCCGCCAACCGCCGCCAGAGGCACGGCAAGGACCCAGGGTCTCCGGCGCAGGAACGCCGCCATTCCGGCGAGCAAGCCGTCCAGCCCAGCGGGGGACGACAGCTCTGCGCCGGGCGGGAACGCCGCGGCAAAGATGCCCGCCCGGACCCTCGTGACCCTCGGTGCGGGCAAAGGGAAGGGGTCGGCCTTGGCCAGATTCGGCGGCTTGGCGGGCGGCGTCTGTTGGGGGCGCGCCTCCTGGGGGGGCGTCTCCGCCGGTTTGGCCCTGGGGACGGGCACCACGGACGGCAGCAGCGCGGCGGCGTCGGCGAATGATCGCGGCTTCGGGAAATCGCCGGCGGTGTCGTTGCTCAAACCGTATTCCTTTCCACGCGACCCCGCCGGGGTGTTGAAGATGCGACATGGCGGCACCTGGCGGGCAGGCGGGCGACCACGCTGCGAGCGATACGCTTGTGCGTCATGCCTGCCCTCGGTTCAAGGCGGAATGCATGGACCTGCGCTCCCGGGCTGGTTAACCTCTGCTGGCCTGGCGCCGCGACAAGACGGGGCAGGAAGGGGAGAACACCATGCAAAGACGCCACGTCCTGGCCGCCGCGACGGCGGCTGCGGCCATCGCCGCCACCCGGGCGGCCCATGCCGACCGCCTGCCGCTCGGCGATTTGCCGGGCACGCGCTACCCGGACCCGCGGGTCGAGGCGCTCGACAAGCGGTTCCACGGCAAGGTCGGCAACGCCGCCATCGAGCGGATCGCCACCGGGTTCCGCTGGGCGGAAGGGCCGGTCTATTTCCGCGCCAGCAACGAGCTGGTCTGGAGCGACATCCCCAACAACCGCATGATGCGCTGGTCGGAGGAGGACGGGCACGTGGGCGTGTTCCGCCGGGTCTCCAACTACAGCAACGGCAACACGATCGACCGCGAGGGCCGGCTGCTGACGTGCGAGCAGGATACGCGCCGGGTTACCCGGACCGAGCACGACGGCAGCATCACCGTGCTGATGGACAAGTACCAGGGCAAGCCGCTGAACGCGCCGAACGACATCGTGGTGGCGTCGGACGGGGCGATCTGGTTCACCGACCCGGGCTACGGCATTGACGGCGACTACGAGGGCCACAAGGACACGGCCGAGCTGCCCAGGAACGTGTATCGCCTCGATCCCGGCTCAGGCGCTGCCACCGTGGTCGCGGACGACTTCGCCCGACCGAACGGCATTTGCTTCTCGCCGGACGAAAAGACGCTGTACATCATCGACAGCGGCATCACCCATGGCGGCCCGGCGAACATCCGCTCCTTTGCCGTGAACGGCGACAAGCTTTCCGGCGGCAAGGTGTTCGCCGAGAACTTCGCGCCGGGCTTCACCGACGGCATGCGCGCCGACACCGAGGGCAACATCTGGTGCAGCATGGGCTGGGCCGACCCGAAGGAGGACGGGGTGCGCTGCTACGCGCCCTCCGGCGAGCTGATCGGCAAGATCCATCTGCCGGAGACCTGCGCCAACCTGTGCTTCGGGGGCCGCAAGAAGAACCGGCTGTTCATGGCGGCCAGCACCTCGGTCTATGCCGTTTATGTCGATGCCGTGGGTGCGTCGAAGCCCTGAAGCCTGCCTAGCCCCGCATGAAGCCGCCGCAGACGCCGGAGGTGGCCGCGGCGGCCTACCGGGCCAGCCCGCGCAGTCTCAGGCTGGCATCGGCTGGTCTGCAAGGCAATCGAGCTTACCTGTTCAAAGGAGTCTTGCCGCTTCACCGAATGAACGTTGCACGAAATGTTCTTTTAATGTAATTTGTTTTCGGTTGGATCGAGCAATTCACTGCCCATCAAGCGGCATCTTACCAGCAGCCGCCCCTATGAACGGCTTCATCATTGCGGGGAATGCGGCGACGGGCGGTTCAGGGACAGCAAGGGCGGCGCATGGGCGTATCCAAATCGGGGGGCGCCTTGGACACGTTCCCTTCGCCGACCCGGCCGATGTTCCGCAATCGGCTCCTGCAGACGCTCCCCGCCGAGGAGCTTCGGCGTCTCCGGCCGCATCTGGCCCGTGTCCGGCTGGCCCAGGGCGATATCCTGCATCGGGCTGGCGGCCGGGTCGAGCAGGCGTATTTCGTCGAGCAGGGCTACGTCTCGTTGGTGGCGGAGGCTGCAGGCGCCGCGGGCCGGGTCGAGGTCGGCCTGATCGGGCGGGAAAGCGTGGTCGGGTCCTCGGTGCTGCTCGCGGCTGACCCGG
>CAXTUQ010000820.1:0-2368 GCA_964247405.1 uncultured Acetobacteraceae bacterium | reverse complement strand
CTACCGGCACTGGGGCAGCTTGGCCACGGTCGGGCGGCAGTCGGCGGTTGCCGACTTCGGCGTCGTCCGGGTGCGCGGGGCGGCGGCCTGGTGGCTATGGGGCGCGGCGCATATCGCGTTCCTCGCCGGCGGGCGCAACCGCGCCGCCGTGCTCGTGGAGTGGCTCTGGGCTTACCTGACCTTCCGCCGCGGCACGCGCCTGATCACGGGGCCGTAGCGGAAAGGCGGATCGCAATGGCGAAGGGGTGGAGGACAATGCTTTCCAGGCTTTCTCGGCCAGCCTGTAACCCTTTGCCCTCCACGCCAGAATGACGTGGAGCAGCCTGGGAAGCAGCCTGGGCGGCTGCGGGGCCGCTTTGATGGTCTGGAGGGAATGACGCATGCGTATCCATTGGCTTGCTGTCGGCATCGGGTGCCTGGCACCGTGCGTCGCGTCGGCGCAGCCAGCCGGCCGTCCCGTGGTCGTGGAGCTGTTCACGTCGCAAGGGTGCTCGTCCTGCCCGCCGGCCGACGCGATCGTGGCCGACCTGGCCCGCAGCCGGCCGGACCTGCTGCCGCTGACGTTCCATGTCACCTATTGGAACAATCTCGGCTGGCAAGACCCGTTCTCCTTTCCAGCCGCGACCGAACGGCAGCGCCGCTATGTCGCGGCCTCCGTCAGCCCGGACGTGTACACCCCTGCCATGGTGGTGGATGGCCGGCGCGACGTGGTCGGGTCCGACCGCGCCGCCGTGGAAGCGGCCCTGGCGCGCGCGGTGGCCGACGCGACAACAGCCGCCCCGGTCGCCGTCGCCCGGGCCGGAAACGCGCTGTCGATCACGGTCGGCGCGGGCGCAGGCGCGGGCCGCGTCCTGCTGCTCGGCTACGACCGTCAGCACCAGACGCAGGTCGGGCGCGGGGAAAACAGCGGGCGGACGCTTCTGGAGGCCAACATCGTGCGCTCGATGAGCGTCGCCGGCGCCTGGACAGGGCAGGCCCTGCATCTCAGCGCCCCGTTGCCGGCCGGGGAAGAGGCCGCGGTCATCGTGCAGGCGGATGACGGCCGCGTGCTCGGCGCGGGCCGGGCAGCCGGCGCCGCCTTTTAGGAGAAACCCGATGCTGATCCGGAAGCCCGCCTTGCGCGAGGCAAACGTCACCGACGCCGCCCTGTTCACCCGGCGCCGCGCCGTCATCGCCGGCGTGGGCGCAGCGGCGCTGGCCTTGAAGGGCCGGGCATGGGCCGAGCCGCTTTCCGTCACGGGCGGCTCCCCGATCCCTGGGGAACCCGCCACCCCGCTCGACAAGATCACGGGCTACAACAACTACTACGAGTTCGGCACCGGCAAGTCCGACCCGGCCTACCGCGCCGGCAAACTGAAGACCTCGCCCTGGTCGGTCGTCATCGACGGGGAGTGCCAGAAGCCCGCGACGGTGGCGCTTGAAGATTTGATGACACCGGACATGCTGGAAGAGCGGATCTACCGGCACCGCTGCGTCGAAGGGTGGTCGATGGTGATCCCCTGGCAGGGGTTCCCGCTTTCAAAGCTGCTGAGCCGGGTCGAGCCGACCGGCGACGCGAAATACGTCGCCTTTCAAACCCTGCTCCGCCCGTCCGAGATGCCCGGCCAGCGCCAGCCCATCCTCAACTGGCCTTATGTCGAGGGCCTGCGGCTCGACGAGGCGATGAACGACTTGACGCTGTTGGCCGTCGGATTGTACGGCCAGGCGCTGCCGAACCAGAACGGCGCGCCGCTGCGCCTGGTGGTCCCCTGGAAATATGGTTTCAAGAGCATCAAGGCCATCACGCGCATCAGCCTGGTGCGGGACCAGCCGCAGACCACCTGGAATATCCTGGCGCCGGACGAATATGGCTTCTATGCCAACGTCAATCCCAAGGTGGATCATCCCCGCTGGTCCCAGGCGCGCGAGCAGCGAATCGGCGAGGGGGCCCGCCGGGAAACCTTGGCGTTCAACGGCTATGCCGACCAGGTCGCATCGCTTTACGCCGGCATGGACCTCCGCAAGAACTTTTGAGGCCGGGCCGGGCGTTTTGCCCGGTTGCAGGCGGCCGTCCTGACCGCGTAACATCGTGGCTCCGGATGCCCAGCCGATGGCTGTAACCCCACGCCTTTCCGGGCGACGTTCAAGGTATGGTGATGCTCGCTTCCACCGGATCGCAAAGGTGAGGCTGGATGACGTTTGCGCCATCGCCGTCATGGCAAAGGCGCCGCGCCCGGGCCGTGTGAAGACGCGGCTGCAAGGGCTGCTTACTGCGGGAGAGGCGGCGCAGATGGGGGCGGCGTTCCTCAGCGACGTGACGGCCAACGTCCAGGCCGCCGGCCGCATCGCCCCTGTCCATGGCTACGTCGCCTACGCGCCGGCAGGGGAG
>CAXTUQ010000819.1:0-2388 GCA_964247405.1 uncultured Acetobacteraceae bacterium | reverse complement strand
GCCGTCGCCTGCGCCGACCCGGAGATCGCGGACGCCGTGCGGGCGGCGGGCGGCACCGCCGTGCTGACCGACCCGGCGCTGCCGTCCGGCTCCGACCGGGTGCACGCGGCGCTGTCGGCGCTCGACCCACAGGGCGCACACGACGTGGTGGTGAACCTGCAAGGCGACTTCCCCACACTGCCGCCGGGCCAGCTCCGCGCGGTGGCCGCCCCGTTGTCCGACCCGGCGTTCGACATCGCGACCCTGGTGACGCCGATCCTTTCGCCGGAAGAAGCGGCGGCGCCCCAGGTGGTCAAGGCCGCCTGTTCCTTCGCGGAAGGCCAGTCGGTCGCGGCGGCGCTGTACTTCTCCCGCGCCGCCATCCCCGCCGGCGACGGGCCGCTCTGGCACCATGTCGGCATCTACGCCTTTCGCCCCGCCGCCCTGGCCCGTTTCGTCAGCCTGCCGGAAAGCCCGCTGGAACAGCGGGAGAAGCTTGAGCAGTTGCGGGCGCTGGAAGCCGGGATGCGGATCGCCTGCACGCGGGTGGAGCACGGAGCGTTCGGCGTGGACACGCCCGCCGACCTCCTCCGCGCCCGCGCCCTTTTGGAGACCGCATGACCCAGATCGCCTTCCAAGGCCTGCCCGGCGCCTACTCCGACCTGGCCTGCCGCACCGCTTACCCCGAGCTGACGCCCTTGCCGTGCCACACCTTCGAGCACGCGATGGATGCGGTGCGCGCCGGCACCGCGGCGCTCGCCATGCTGCCGTGCGAGAACAGCCTCGCCGGCCGGGTGCCCGACATCCACGCCCTGTTGCCCGGCAGCGGCCTGTCGATCATCGGCGAGCACTTCCAGCGCGTCGAGCACTGCCTGCTGGGACCGCCCGGCGCCAAGATCGGGGACGTGCGCCGTGTCCACTCGCACGCCGTGGCGTTGGGCCAGGTGCGGGCGATCCTGCATGAGCTGAACGCGGACGCGGTGGTGGAGGCGGACACCGCCGGGTCGGCGAAGCTGGTGGCGGAGTGGGGGCGGCGCGAGGACGCGGCCATCGCGTCGAAGCTGGCGGCCGAGATCTACGGCCTCGACGTGCTGCGCGCCAACGTGGAGGACGCCCCCCACAACACGACGCGGTTCTACGTCATGGCGCAGCAGCCGCACGCGCTGTCGCCGGACCGGACCGACCTGATGACCACCTTCGTGTTTCGCGTCCGCAACGTGCCGGCGGCGCTGTATAAAGCATTGGGCGGGTTCGCCACCAACGGCGTCAACATGACGCGGCTGGAAAGCTACATGCTGCACGGCGAGTTCACGGCCACGCAGTTCCTGTGCGACGTGGATGGCCACCCCGAGCAGCCGGCTCTGGCCCGCGCGCTGGAGGAGCTGAGTTTCTTCAGTGCTGAAACCCGCGTGCTGGGTGTTTACCCGCGTGCGCTGTTCCGGACGCGGCTGGGCGGGGATTAGGTTAGGCGCGGCGCAGTTTTCTGAAAAACGCCCTGATTGATTCTATGCTTGGGAACAAGTCAGCCCCGTCTGGCTGAGTGTAGGTGACCGGCTCCAAGAGCTTGCGCCGGAGCGCATCGCGCGACATGACCTCCGGTTCCGATGGTGCCGGCGTCTGCACTGTCGCCGCACGCCAAGAAGGTGCGAGATCCACACTTGGCTTTTGGCTCATGGTGTCGCCCTTGGAAAATAACCCAACTTGTCAACCACAATGGTGACAATGGTCGCAGCCAACACCAGATTCAAGCTTATAACCAGGAGTATTGAGGCGTTCGCCCGGAGCCTATGGCGGTATCGGTTCAGGTCACGGTTGAGCGGCGTCACCGTCGTGTAGGAATCAAGCAGCACATGCTGGAGGTCGTTGATTATCCTTTGATCCTTTTCGCTTCCAGAAAGGGTTGGGTCGTTGTGGAGCGCTCGCAACTCGGCAAACCGCAATCGCAAAGCAGGCTCGGGTCCAATCCGCTCGTAATCACGGCGCTTGGTGACCATCGCGAGCAGGATCAACACGCATAGCGCGGTAAGGACGGCTAAACTCAAGAATACGCTCGCAAGATAGAAGAAGGCCCGGCCTTCAGGACTCGTGATGTCCGGCCATCTCGGCAAGCGCCCGGCTGTGTAAGCAAGAGCAGTGACCACGATGCCCAGCGCAGTGCCGAAGAATGGCAGGGTGCGGTGCACGTCCTCTTGTGCCCCAACCTCGTGGCGGTAAAGCTCGGCAAAGGTGGCGAGTAGCAGGGCCGCGGTTTCGGGCGTGTCCGAGACCTGCGGTGCCGGGGTCGGAGTCGGTTCGCTTGCCATGCTGCGGCGCCCTACGCCCCGAAAACGATCTCCTGCGCCCCTTCCCAAAGTGTTTTCCTGCCGAGCGTCGCCAAGTCCTGCACCTCCTCGGTGATCGTCAGGAAGT
>CAXTUQ010000818.1:0-2393 GCA_964247405.1 uncultured Acetobacteraceae bacterium | reverse complement strand
GGCAGGCCTGCCGAGCGGGGGGGCGCCGTCCTTGTTCGACGTCGTGGGCGTGGCGCAGGGCGGGCGGGACGCGGCGGTGCCGTACGGCGCGTTCATGGCCGGGCTGGCGGGCGTGCCGGGGATCGACCTGTCGGCCCAGGTGGCGCAGGTCCCGGGCGGCGTGCCGCGCAGCCTCGCCGATTGGGCGGCCGACGCCATGCCGGCGGAAGCGTTCGGCGCGGTGGGCGACGGGATCGCCGACGACACGGCGGCGCTCAACCGCGCGGTCGCCAGCGGCCGTCCCGTGCGGCTTGGCCCCCGCATCTACGCGACCCGCGGCCAATGGACGGTAAGCGGGCGTGCCACCCTGATCGGCGTGCCCGGCCAGACCGTGCTGCGCCGCCTTTCCGGCAACGGCCCGGCCGCCGGCGCCTTCGTCAACATCGATTGCGACGCCTTCACGGCGCTCGGCATCACCTTCGACGCGGGACAGGTGCCCGGCGAAAGCTGGGGCGTGCTGGTCACGCCCCGCTGCACGGAAACGCTGTTCGACGCCTGCGTGTTCCAGGGCGCGGTGGGCCAGAGCCTCGGCAGCGGCCTGGTGATCCAGGCGCGGGACGGGCTTTCAGGGTCGCCGAGCCGCCACCGCGTCCTCGATTGCGAGGCACGCAACAACCAGGTGCACGGCATCTGGGTCCAGGCGGCGTCGGGCGCGCTGGTCCAGGGCTGCCGCGTGCATGACAACGGCGCATACGGCATCTGCCTGGACTTCAACGACCCGGCTTTCCAGCAGACGGTGCGCCATGGCCGGGTGCTGGGCTGCGAAGCGTGGAGCAACGCCCGCGGCATCTCGGTCGGCAACTTCAACGAGACCAACGCCGAGCCGCCGCGTTGGGGCAACGCCAACCCGGACGCGGTGGGCGTGATGGTGGCCGGCAATTCCTGCCACGGCAACAGCGCCTACGGCATCGCCGCCGCCGGGCAAGGGCTGAGCGTTTCGGACAACGAGCTGTCGGCCAACGGCAGCGGCCTGCTGCTCAACGCCGCCCAGTCCCGCGCCACGGGCAACGTGATCGCCGGCCCCGGCTATTTCGGCATCGACGCCGGCGGCTGCATCGACTGCGACGTGTCGGGCAACCTGGTGGCGGGCTGCTCGGTCGGCATCAACCCCGGCGGCAGCCGCGGCGTGCGGGTGGCGGGCAACCAGTTGCTGGGCAACACCTGGGGCATCACCGCCTACAACGTTGAAACCGATGGACGCAGCGCCGCAGAAGGGGGCCAGAACTTCGGCATTGCCTGCCAAGGGCTGACCATTGAGAACAACCGTATCAACCTACGCGACGCGTCCGGCGGCGGCATCTACCTGCTGGACGCGCCGCAAGGGGTCGTGGTGGCGCGCAACGCCTTCTTTGGGGCCGGCAACAGCAGCCCGTCGCAAGCCTTGTGGGCGCATACCGACGGCCTGACCGTGCGGGACAACACCTGGAACAACCAGGTGCGGATGATCTGCAACCCGATCGATCTCGGTCCCGCCAACGGCGGCGTGCAGCAGGTGCAGGTGCCGGACGTGCTGGACGGCGCGATGCTGACCTTCGCCCCTGGCGGCGTGCAGAGCCTCATGGGCATGCACCAGGCGGCGATGGCCGGGCAGGTCGCCTTTGTGCGGGTGCAGAACGGCGGCCAGGGCTACAGCTGGGCCAACGTTTCGATCACCGGGGCGGGGTCGGGCGCGCAGGCGGTGGCGCACGTCCGGGACGGCGCGGTGCTGGGCATCGCCGTGCTGAACGGCGGCAGCGGCTTTGCCGCGGGCGCGACCGTCGCCATCACCGGGGACGGGCAGGGTGCCGTGGCCGCTGCCACCGTTGGCCTGCCGGTCATGGACGAACGGCAGGTGCGCCTGCATTGCAACTGCGCCGTGCGGTTCAAGCGCGCCGGCAGCGTGCCGTTCCAGGACAACTGGACCGGCGCCGACATCCTGGTGCCGGCGGCGACCGCGGTGGATTGGGTCGGCACCTGGGGCGGCTGGCAGGCGCTGGCCTTTGCGCCGGCGGACTACCTGGCGCCGCCGGGCGACGGCAGCCTCGTGCTGCGCACCGCCACCGGCGACCTCACGCTGCGCCCATCCGGGCCGGGCCGGCTCCGCGTCGGCTCCGACGCCGAGCCATGGGGCTTCGTCAGCACGCTCGGACGCGGCAGCCCGGAGGGCGTGGTGGCCGCCCCGCCCGGCTCCGACTACCGCAACCTCGACGGCGGCGCGGGCGCCACGCTGTGGCTGAAGCGCAGCGGCTCCGACGCCACAGGCTGGGCAGCCATCGCCTGAAGCCTGCGACCTATTCGAACAGGGGGCATCCATGCCGACGATCAAGCAACTTCCCCAGGCCGCCCAAGTGGCGGCGACCGACCAGGTGCCGCTG
>CAXTUQ010000817.1:0-2406 GCA_964247405.1 uncultured Acetobacteraceae bacterium | reverse complement strand
CTAATGGGGTGAAGCCGAACGGGTATGTTTATAGGTGCTACTGTTCGTACCCCGCCTCACGGCCATGCCGCACCGCTACGATGACGACTTCTGCGCCGTCCAAACGATACAGTGCGACGTAACCGCCTGAGCCGAACCCGATCGGCCACTCCCGAAACGTATGCGGCATGTTCTCGACTAATCGTCCTGCCTCTGGGTGGTCACGTAACAGCCTCACCCCTTGCCGGATTGCGGCGGCGGCACGCCGGGCCGCATCCGGGCTTTTTGGAACGAGGAAGGCGCGCAGCCGGGCGACGTCGCCCAGCGCGGCCCGCGTCCAAATCAGCCGTGGCATTCTGGAAGATCGGCATCCTCACCGGCTTCGAGCTTGGCAAGCCAAGCGTCGGCCTCTTCTTCCGTCACATGCTTTCCGGTAGCTTGGTAGTCGGCCCAGGCCGTCAACGCATCTTGCCGCAGGCGTTCCCGCGCTTCCTCGCGCTCGACATACTGCTCGACAGCTTCCCGCATAATCCAGTGCGCCGTCCGCCGCTGTGCTTTTGCAAGCCGCTGCACGCGGGCCTTTGTTTCGGGATCAAGCTTAACGCTAGTAGTCGATGAGGCTGGCATCGAGGCGGTCGCTCCAGAGGTGTCACCTTTAACGACCATAACACACCTAAAGTCCTATTCTTCCGAAATCTCTGTCGGCCAGGTTACCCCATCCGCCAGCCGCGGTTTTATCCTACGGACCTCTTCCAGAAACTCCGTTGTCCCGGTCGTCCCACTCGCCCGTCGTCCAGCCTCCAGCCGCCGCAGCTCTACCCTACGGATCTTACCCGAGATCGTCTTTGGCAAGTCCGCGAATTCCAGACGCGTAATCCGCTTGTATGGCGCCAGCCGCGCCCGCAAGTGCCCAAAAATGCTCCGCGCCGTCGCCGCATCCGGCTCAAACCCCGCCGCGAGCAGCACGAACGCCTTGGGCAGCGCGGTGCGCGTCGGGTCGGGGGAGGGAACCACGGCGGCCTCCGCCACCGCCTCATGCTCGATCAGCACGCTTTCCAGCTCGAACGGGCTGATGCGGTAGCCGCTCGATTTGAACACGTCGTCGGCGCGGCCCACGTAGGTCAGCGTGCCGTCCGGGTTGCGCAGCGCCACGTCGCCGGTGCGGTACAGCCCGCCCTCCGGCGGGCGCAGCGTGCCGTCCTCCTGCAAGTAGCCCTGCATCAGGCCGAGCGGCGCCGGGTCGAGGCTGAGCGCGATCTCGCCTTCTTCGGCGTCGGCCCCGTCAGGATCGACCAGGCGCACGTCGTAGCCGGGCAACGGGCGGCCCATCGAACCCGGCGTGACCGCCTGGCCCGGCGTGTTGGCGACCTGCAGCGTGGTCTCGGTCTGGCCGTAGCCGTCGCGGATCGTGACGTCCCAGGCGGCCTGCACCCGGTCGATCACCTCGGGGTTCAGCGGCTCGCCGGCGGCCACGGCCTCCGTCAGGTGCACGGGGTGCGCCGACAGGTCCGCCTGCACCAGCATCCGCCACACCGTGGGCGGCGCGCAGAAGGTCGTGACGCGCGCCTGGTCCAGCACGGCCAGCAGGTGCTCCGCGTCGAAGCGCGGCTGGTTCAGGATCAGGATGGTGGCGCCGGCGTTCCAGGGGGCGAAAAAGCTGGACCATGCGTGCTTCGCCCAGCCCGGCGAGGAGATGTTGAGGTGCACGTCGCCGGGGCGCAGCCCGATCCAGAACATGGTCGAAAGGTGCCCGACCGGGTAGCTCTGATGGCTGTGCAGCACGAGCTTCGGCTTCGAGGTGGTGCCGGAGGTGAAGTAGAGCAGCAGCGGGTCGGTGGCCAACGTGTCCCCATCCGGCGTGAACGCCGGGTCGGCGGCGTAGGCGTCCTCGAAACGCTGCCAACCCGGCGCGCCGCCTACGGCGATGCGGGAATAGCCGCCCTCGATGGCCGCGAACTTCGGGGCCAGCTCGCCGGCTGCGATCACGTGGCGCACCCCGCCGCGCTCGAAGCGGTCGCGCAGGTCGTCCTCCGTCAGCATGGTGGTGGCCGGGATCACCACGGCGCCGAGCTTGGTCGCCGCCAGCATCGCCTCCCACAACGGCTGCACGTTGCCGAGCAGCAGCAGGATGCGGTCGCCGCGCTGCACTCCCAATGCGCGGAGGTGGTTGGCGACCTGGTTCGACCGGGCCGACAGCGCCGCGAAGCTGATGCTGGTTTCCGGGGCGCCCGGCGCGACAAACCGCAGCGCCGGCGCGTCGTGGCCCGCGGCCATGCGATCGAAATAGTCCAGCGCCCAGTTGAACCGGTCGAGCGCCGGCCAGCGGAACGCCGCCCGCGCCGCCGCGATGTCCCGGCGGTGCCGCAGCAGCAGGTCGCGGGCGGCGAGGAAAGCCTGGGCGGAGTCCTGAACGGTGTCTGACATGCC
>CAXTUQ010000816.1:0-2411 GCA_964247405.1 uncultured Acetobacteraceae bacterium | reverse complement strand
GCGAACAGGCGGGCGGCCTGGTCGAGCAGGATGCCCGACAGCCCGTCCGCCACGGCGGCGTCCTCGCGCGCCACGGCGGCGTCCTCGCGCGCCGCGGCCGCTTGGCTCATCACCGCAGCCCCAGGCCGCGGGCGATCATGCCGCGCAGGATTTCCGGCGTGCCGCCCCGGATCGTAAAGGCCGGGGCGCGCAGCAGCACGTCGGCCATCGCCTCGTTGAACATGTCCTCCTCGTCGTCGAGCGAAGGCTCGGCCGGAACCAGGCGGCGCGCGACCTCCGGCACTTCCCGCTCGAACGCGGTGCCGACATCCTTCACCAGCGCCGCCTCCGTGACCGGGCTTTCGCCGCGCTCAAGCAGCCCGGCAATGGAGGTGGACATCCGGCGCAGCGCCGCGACATGCGCGACCAGGCGGCCGATCTCCGTCGATTGGTGCGGGTCCGGCTGCGGCCCCACGCGGTCGATCAGCGCCGTCAGCAGGCGGAAGTCGGACATGAACCGGTCGGGGCCGCCGCGCTCGAACGCCAGCTCCTGCGTCACCATCGACCATCCCGCGCCTTCCGCGCCCACCATCATGTCGTCCGCGACGACGTAATCCTGGAAGAACACCTGGTTGAACTCGTGCTCCCCAGCGATGTTGCGGATCGGCCGGGTCGTCACCCCCTCCGCCGCCATGTCGATCACGAACTGCGACAGCCCGGCGTGGCGGTCGGCCCCGGGCGGCGCGGTGCGGACGAGCGCGATCAGGTAGTCGGCGCGATGCGCGTTGGAGGTCCAGATCTTGCTGCCGTTGATGCACCAGCCGCCCTGCACCTTCTCCGCCCGGGTGCGCACCGCCGCGAGGTCCGAGCCGGATTCCGGCTCGCTCATGCCGATGCCGAAGTAGCATTCGCCGGCGGCGATCCTGGGCAGGATGGCCTGCCGCGCCCGTTCGCTGCCGTGCTTGAGGATTTGCGGGCCGGATTGGCGGTCGGCGATCCAGTGCGCGCCGCCCGGCGCGCCGGCGGCCAGCATCTCCTCCGCCACCACGAAGCGCTCCAGGTTCGACCGTTCGTGCCCTCCGTACTGCTTGGGCCAGGTGATGCCGATCAGCCCGGCCGCGCCGACGCGGCGGCTGAACGCGGGATCGAAGGTGGACCAGGAACAGCGGTGCGGCCGGAAGCCGCCCTCCGCACGCTCCTGGTCCAGGAACGCCCGCACCCGCACGCGCATGGCCTCGGCCGCGGGCGAGAGCTTCAGCGCGTCGAACCGGAATGCTTGCATTCGGGCAGGCCCTCCCTGGCCACGGGCCGCGTTCGCCGCGTCCCCATCCGGCGCAGAGGGTCGCCCCGCACGCGGCGCTCCGCAATCGCCGCGGGCTGATCCCCATGCATATATCACATACGCGATGGACCTCCGCTTGCCATCGAGCGCGGCGCACTGCGACATTGCGGTGATGTATCCGCCGCCGGCTGACATCAAGACCGAAGTCTTCGCCCGGTTGCCCGACCGGCGGTCCCTGTTCATCACGGAGTCGGCAACCGGCACGATCCTGCGGGCGCATCTGCCGGGAACGCCCCGGTGAGCGCCGCGCGGGCCATGCCGCCGGACAGCCCGTTGCGGGCGCTGCTGTCGCCCGCCTCCATCGCCGTGGTCGGCGCGTCCGCGGACCGTACGAAGATCCGGGGGACGCTGTTCCACCAAATCGTGGCCGCCGGGTTCGCCGGCCGGCTGTATCCGATCACGTCGAGCGTTCCGGAGATCGCCGGCCATCGCTGCCACCCCACGATCTCGGCCGTGGGCGCGCCGATCGACCTGGCGATCGTCGCCATCCCGACCGAGGGGGTGATGGGCGTGCTGGAGGAGTGCGCGGCGGCCGGGGTGCGCGCCGCGCTTGTGCTGACCTCCGGCTTCGCCGAGCAGGGCGGCGAGCAGGCGGCGCTGCAGGACCGCATGGCGCGGCTGGCGCGAGAGAGCGGGATGCGGATTTGCGGTCCCAACTCCGTGGGGTTCTTCAACGCCGTGGACCGCGTGGCTGCGACGTTCAGCCCGGCGGTCGGCAAGGGCCAGGCCCGCACCGCCAAGCAGGCGGGCGAGCGCCGGGTGGGGGTGATCTCGCAGAGCGGCGGGATGGGGTTCACCTTCTACGATTACGGCAGCCCGCTCGGCCTGGGCTTCAGTTGCCTGGTCAACACCGGCAACGAGGTGGACATCACCGCCAGCGACCTGCTGCTGCACATGGCGCAGGACCCGGCCACCGACGTGATCCTGATGTTCCTCGAAGGCCTGCGCGACCCGGCGCGCTTCATCGAGGCCGCCGAGGCCGCCGCGGCCGCCGGCAAGCCGGTCGTGGTGTGCAAGGTCGGCCGGTCGAAGGCCGCCGCCCGGGCCGCGCTGACCGAGCGTGTCCGTGTAAGCGACAATGTCCGGCTGG
>CAXTUQ010000815.1:0-2413 GCA_964247405.1 uncultured Acetobacteraceae bacterium | reverse complement strand
AGGCCGCCCAGGCTCAAGGGAACCAGGCCGGCCATCACCTCAAGGTCACAGGTCGCGAGCGCCGGCGGCAGCGTCTTGAGCTGATGGAGGTCGAAGCCGAAGCGGTCCCGGCAGGCCGGCACCAGCAAGGCCCAGGCGTGGGCGGCGGCGTCCATGTCGCCATCGTTCACGCTTTCCTGGAAGGAGCGCCCGGCATACCCCAGGAACACGTCGCCGGCGCCGCCAAATGCCTCCGCCCGCTGGGCAAGGTGCGCGCGGTAGAGCCGCCGCAGCGTCGCGGGATCATGCTCCAAGGCCAGGGGCGCATCGCTCGCGAAGGCAACCAGCGAATGGCCATCGACCTGCACGTCCACATGGGCGAAGCCGGCCCGGCGCAGCAGGTCGGCAAGGCTTGCACGGTTCTGGATCACCAAATGCAGCGTCGGCGACAGCAGGGAGACGATGGCGCCCGGCGATGTCGCGGGAACGATGTCATCGCCGTTCGGCGTGGTCAGCACCACCAGCCCGCCCGGCCGCAGCATGGCGCGCAGCGTGCGGACAAAGGCGATGGGGGAGGGCACGTGCTCGATGGTTTCCGACGCCATCACCACGTCGATCGTGCCCCGGGCCTCGTCGTCGTCGCGCAGGTAACGCAGCTCGATGGCGACGCCCAATGCCTCGCGGCCGACCGCGGCAAGCGGCGCCGGGTCGATGCCGACGCCGTGCCATTCGCGGCTGTTGAGCGCGAAGTCGAGGCCGAAGCCGTAGCCGCAGCCGACTTCCATGTAGCTGCTGCCGGAAGGGGCTGTGGCCTGCGCCAAGGGACGGGTGATCAACCCGATGCCGGCGCCCTGCTGCACGTAGAACGGCACGCATCCGTGGTCGTTCATCTCCGGATCGGCGTAGTCGGGCGGACGCTGGTCGTCATAGAAGCGGCAGCCGCAGGCCGGGCAGCGCAGCACGTTGAGCCGCTTCTGCGAAACGATCCTGTGCTGCCGCCCGTCGAAGGTCAGCACGAGCGCCTTGGCAGCGTCCGACTCGCAATTCGGGCACCGGATGGCCTGCAGGTCAGCGGGGGTACCATCGGCGGGGTCCGCCCAAACGAGGGCGGACGGCTGCACGGTGAAGGGCAGGGACGCTGCGAGGTCTGGCATCGGGCCGATATCCAACAGCCCGGCGCCCAACGCAAGCGGCGCCGGCCAAGAGTCGGCCGGGCCTGGCCGCAGGAACGTTCCCCGCGGCGTGCTACCGCGGCTCGGTTTGGCGCCCGGCCTCGTCCAGTTCGGCCTGGCTGCGGCGGTCACGCTCCTTGGCTTGCACCTCCATGCGCTGCGCCAGGAGGGACTCCACGGCCTCATACGCGGCGCGGCTTGCGGCCAGCACGGCGCGCAGCCGGGCGACCTCGGCGCCCGCGCGCTCGCAGGCTTCCCGCGCTTCGGTGGCATGCTGGCGCGCGCCGGGCAGCCAGGCGGCGAAGGCCTCGACCATCGCATCGGTTCCGGTCAGGCTCGACGCCGCAGCGGCCTCGTCGGCGATCTGCCGCGAGGCCTCGTCGGCGCGGGCGGCGGCGGCGGATTCGGCGGCAAGCGCCCGGGACAGGGCCTGGCTCGCGTCGTCGAGTGCCAAGCGGCGCAAGCGCGCCACGGTTTGAATGGCCTTATGCTTCATCCGGCTCCTCCAAGGCGATGCGCAGCGAGTCGAAGGCTTGTTCCAGCCCGCACCACTCCCCCTTCCCTTGTTGCAGCACATTTTCTATTGCGGGAGCAAGACGAAGAGCTTCGTCGGAGGCGGCGTCCGTGCCCGGGCGGTAGGCGCCCAGGCGAACCAGGTCCGCAAGCTCGGCATGGAGCGACAGGATGCTCCGCGCCCGCCGGGTCCGGCGGTTCTCGGTCGCGCTGTTGCAGCCGGGCACTGTGCGCGACAAGGAGCGCAGTACGTCCACCGCGGGATAGCGCCCGTTCTCGCCGACCTTGCGGTCCAGCACGACATGGCCGTCCAGGATGCCGCGCACCGCATCGGCCACCGGCTCGTTGTGGTCGTCGCCTTCCACCAGCACGGTGAACAGCGCCGTGATGTGCCCGGTGGCGGCGCCGCGGTCCGGGCCGGGGCCGGCGCGCTCCAGCAGGCGCGGCAACTCGGCGAACACGCTGGGCGGATAGCCGCGGGTGGCCGGCGGCTCCCCGGCGGCCAGGCCGATCTCGCGCAGCGCCAGGCAGAAGCGGGTCACGCTGTCCATCAGCAGGAGCACGGACTTGCCCTGGTCGCGGAAGTGCTCGGCGACCGTCATCGCGGTGTAGGCGGCTTCCCGCCGCATCAGCGGGGGCTGGTCCGAGGTCGCGACCACGACGACCGAGCGGGCGAGGCCCTCCGCGCCCAGGTCGTCTTCCAGGAACTCCCGCACCTCCCGCCCGCGCTCCCCGATCAGGGCGAGCAC
>CAXTUQ010000814.1:0-2420 GCA_964247405.1 uncultured Acetobacteraceae bacterium | reverse complement strand
GTCCGCGGGCGTGGCACCTCCAGCGTCGCCGCACGCCGGCTCAGGGTGCTGTGGTCCGGCACTCGCAGCGCGAGGCCGAGCAGGCCGACGATAGAGCCGATCAGGCCCTCGGTTTGGCGCAGCGCCAGGCGGAACACGGCCTTAAGCGTGAGGGCAGTCAGGATGGCAAGCGGCGAGTAGCAGGGCTGACCGCCTGGCGTGGTGCGCGGCGCTGCCCGCCAGCCCTCAATCGCTTCGTCCGTGAACCAGACCGTGAGGCTCCCGCGCTGCCGCAGGGCCGCGTCGTAGGCGCCCGAGTTGATGACTCTGCGCTTCTGCCGTGGAATGTGGCGGCGGCGGCCTTGGTTCAGCTTGAAAGAAGGCAGGCTTCCAGGGTCAGGTCAGGGCAAGCTTCTTACGTCAAACCCACCCGGTGGCGCCACAGGCCACCTCCGTGCAACATGCCGACCTGCGTACAGGTTTCATTACAGCACAGCCCACACGATGCTGCCGATCACCGCCCAAACCGGCACGCTCAGCAGCAGGCCGACGGTGATGCCCTTGGCGGGTGCCAGCGCGTCCTCGAACGGCAATTCGTCCCCCGTGTCGAACGCCGCGGCGGCCTCGTTCTGCGCCGTCCGCAGCAGCGGGATCAAATGCCGGTTGACTTGGTCCGGGCGGTCCGGGCGGCGGCGGTTCTTGGAAGCGGCGGCAACCGGGGCGGGCGCGAGGTCCGGCTTGGCGGCTCCAGGCAACTCTTTCACTGTGGTCACGGCGGCCTCTTCGGACGGAGGTGGTGGTCGGTGGCATTAAAACTCTTTATTGAGCCATCTTATGTTATTTTAATTTCAAATTATTAACGAAACGCTGTCCTAATGCGTCAGCCTACAAGGTGCCGGCTCCCCCGCCCACGCGGGAAGCCGTGTTGACGCTGTTGCACGGACCGGGTCGGTGGCGTTGCGGGCTAGGCCGACGTAATAGGCTTGCCCGTTCACTGGTGGGACCGTCCTGGAGTTTGGGGGATAGAGACGGGAACGGCATAACCAGCTTGGCCGAGGCCGGCTGGGAGAGCGTGGATGTGGTTGGTGCTGCAGCTGGTCGAAACGGACGCCGACACTCGGAACCACAGGATCGACGTGCTGGAACTCGACTGGCCCCGCGACCTGCGCGACATCGCCAATCTCGGGCTGACGCTGCCCGAGGCCAAGCAGCTGCTGGCCCGTGTCCAGCAAGCAGTCATTGCCGTGCAGGTCCGCGATCACGCAGCACTATGGCGTTGGTGCGTGGATGCCCGAGTAGCGTGACCTTGATGGAGCAGGTATGTTCCTGTCATGCCTTTCAAACACAATGCTTTTCGTCGCCACTGCATTCCGCGGGCGCGGTATCGAGTCACGAACTGGCCGGCCTACGAGGCGGGCCTGCGCCGGCGCGGTGACCTGACGTTCTGGGTCGCGGGCAAGCAACGCTGGCGGGATGGCAAGCGCCGCGCCGCAGCACGCCGGGCGGGCAGCCGCACTACTCGGAGCTGGCGATCGAGTTGGTGCTGACGCTGCGGCTCGTGTTCCACCTGGCCTTGCGGCAAGCGGAAGGGTTCGCTCGCAGTGTGCTCCAACTGCTCGGCGTGGCGTTGTCGGTGCCGGACCATACCACCCTCAGCCGGCGTGGCCGCGCCTTTGCGGGACGCCAGGCGCATGTAAAGGCCAGCACCGGGCCGCTGCACCTTTTGCTGGACAGCACGGGGCTTGAGCTGTTCGGCCAAGGCGAGTGGTGCGCGGCCAAGCGCGGCCGGCTGCGCAGGCGCTGGCTCAAGTTGCACCTGGGTGTCGACGCCAGTACGGGCGAGATCAAAGCGCACGTGCTGACGGACGGCGATGCAGACGATGCGGCGCAAGCGCCTGCCCTGCTGCGCCAGTGTGAGGGCACCTTGGCCAGCGTCATCCCGGACGGCGCCTACGATCGCGGTCCCGTCTACCAAGCCGCCGCGGCCCGGCAACCCGGGTCGCCGCCCGAGGTGGTCATCCCACCCCGGGCCGATGCCATGCCGAGCACGACTGACCCGGATCAGCAAACCCCGCGCGACCGCCACATCCGGCTCATGGCCGAGCGCGGCCGCATTGGCTGGCAACGTGCCACCGGGTATGGGAAGCGCAATCAAGCGGAAACGACAATGGGCCGATACAAGCACCTGATCGGGCCCAAGCTCCGCGCCCGCAGCCGGCCCGCTCAGCTTGGCGAGGTCGCCCTTGCTGTCCAGGTGCTCAACTGCATGATCCGCGAAGCTCAGCCCGTCTCCATCCGCTGCTGAACCGTGTGGGTCAGGGGTTGTGCTGCCTGCACTCGCCTCCATGCACCAATGCCCTGCGCAGCATGATTGTTGGGTCGCCCCCACGCAAGCCGGGACTGGCGCTTGCAGGCTGTCGGGGCTGGTTTGGTTCGCGGTG
>CAXTUQ010000813.1:0-2423 GCA_964247405.1 uncultured Acetobacteraceae bacterium | reverse complement strand
GCGAAGCGCCGTGCCGAGCTGGCTGGCGAAGCTGAAACCCTACGTGCCCGGCTGGCGCAGATCGTGACCGACACGGGCCACCTTGACGCGGTGATCCAGCAATTCGATCCCGACTACGACCTCGGCAGCATTCGGCCCAAGCGCCCACGCGTACAAGACGCAGCCGGACGCGGCGACATGAGCCGCTTCATCATGAAGGTGCTGCGGGAGGCGACCGAGCCGGTCGCGACGCATGACGTGGTGCGACGGCTGATGGCCGAGCGCGGGCAGGACGCGGAGGATCGGCGGCTCGTGAAGAACACCATGAAGCGCGTGGGCATGGCGTTCAGCCGGCAGAAGGCGGCAGGGACGGTGCGGGCGATCCAGGGGGTGGGGCCGGTTACGTTGTGGGAGGTGGTGCAGTGAGGCAGCGCCCTTGAAGTTCCTCTCTAGTCGCCAATTGGAGTTTGTGCTAGATTTTAGGTCTATATAGGACCTGATTGGTTAGATGTGGGAGACCTATAAGCCATGGACAACTCGCTATAGATACGCCTCAAACCTCTGGGACAGCGATGAACACCGATGTCTCTGACATGCTCGGGCCGTTTCAGGAGATTGTGGGAGCGATCCGCGACGAAGTTCTTATACGTGCGGCTTTACGCGGCCTGAATGCCAAATTAGACGAAGCCAGTGTCACAGTACACCGCCTGATCGCTGATGCCGGGTCTGCCATTGCGGACGCAAAGAGCAAGTTTGGCATTGGGAGTCTTCCAGAGGATGTATTTAAGAAATTAGACAATCTTCGCGCCTCTGGCGAGCGCCTTGAGAAGATTTTGCGAGATTTTATATCTTCTTCGGAAAACACACCGATAGAGGCTTGGCAGCAAGCTGAAGACGTTGTTGCCTTTCTTAGAACGACTGCGGAGTGTGCACGCCGTTTTGCGGAAGAAGTTGGTTATGGCAAGGAATTATTACGTCGGCTTGCTGATCGAGAGGTTGATGCTGCCCAGAGTCGAGGACTACGCGCTTATATGGCATATCATAAAGTGGTTGGCGAAGTTTTTCCCGGCGCTGAGTTTGGCAAGCTGGAAATCGTCAGCGGAGATGGCGAATGTACGGTAGTCGCTCCAATCAGATTGCCTGCTCCTATAGATGGCCGGACGCGTGCGCGACAGGAGCAGGAGTTGCACGACAGGGTTGAAGCTCAGGACCCTACCTTAATTGGCGTGCTGGCATTCCAATACGTTGTTGCCTGAAAAACTAATTGAACTTGCTGAGACCTTGCTAGATGGCGAGGAGGCGTCTCTTCGATGCGCTATGCACTTGTCTTATTATGCTATTTATCACTACTGTGTTGAATATTTTCAATTGGAAAAAACCAAGATCGCATACATTCTTTGATCCGTGAAAAGCTCGACAAGCTGTCTGGTACAGGACATCCCCAATGAGTTTGGAAGGCTCGTCGTACCATGGCCCAGCTTTGGGCATTTCGTGTGACGGCAGATTATCACATTAATAAAGTGGTTTCGCGAGATGACGCTAAGCAGGCAGTTGAAACCGCCATTATTATTAGAGACGCCAGAATCAATTAGTCATTGTGATCGCACAGCTTCAAAGTTTAAGAACAACGTCACCTCTGCCAATAGCCCTTCCACTGGCGGCTAACCGGATGCGCCAGCGCCGCCGCCGTCGCGGCCTGGTGCAGCGCCCCGTTCGGCAACCGCCGCCCATCCTCACGCCACGCCATCTCGACGGCGTAGGCCAGCAGGTATTTGCCGCTGATGTGGTGGTGCTGGCCCAGCTCGGCCCGGCGCAGGCGGGAGAAGTAGCTCTCGGCCTGGTTGGTGCAGGCACCGTCCAGGCTGAAAGCGACGCTGTGGTTGATCCGACGCACGTCGTAGTAGGCGTGCAGGCGGTCCCAGCCGCTGGCCTCATCGGCATGGACGATGCTGCCCACGGCGACGGCCTGCCGGATCAGGGCAACGGCGTCCGCCTCCTTGGCGACCACGAAGGGCAGGGTCTTGCCGGCCTCGCCACGCTCGCGGGCCACGACGACGGACTGGCGCTTGCCCGTCTGCTCTGAGGCGAGGCGCCGGTCCTTGCGGTCGGCCTTCTGGTTCTCCTGCTTGACGTGCCCGCCGGAGTAAGCCCCGTCCACCTCGACCACGCCGGAAAGCTGGGCCTTCATTTGCTCGGCTGAGATGGATTCCCGCAATTTGTGGGCCAGCACAAACGCCGTCTTGTATTGCACGTCGAGATCACGCCCGAGCTGCAAGGCCGAGATGCCCTTGACCGCGTTCACGAAAATCGCTGTGGCCGCGAGGTAGTCGCGGATGGCGAGCTTGCGGCTGGCGAAAATGGTCCCGCTGGTGACGCTGAACTGATGGTTGCACGCCTTGCACTTCCAGATGCGCCGGGCTGCGTAGGTGTAGATCGCCGTGCAC
>CAXTUQ010000812.1:0-2429 GCA_964247405.1 uncultured Acetobacteraceae bacterium | reverse complement strand
CGGCACGTCCAGCGCGTGGCCGGCCAAGCGTGCCCGGGGCGCGATTACGTCCCAATACGGGTCGGGCGACGGCCGGCTGAGCCAGGCCGGGTAGTGCGACAGGCGGCCGTGGCGGCGCATCACCTCCGGCACCGTGCGGCCCGGCTCATGCAGCGGCGGGTTGCGGGCGGCGGCCTGGAACGCCGCGGCAGCCGGCCCGTCCCCGTCGTGCACCGCGCGCAGCCAACCCATCTGCACGCCCCAGCCGAGGCCCGCCGCCAGCAACGGCGCGCCGCCCTCCCAGGCCCAATCCGTCCGTAGGTCCCACCCGACCATGGCCGGCGCCAGCGCGCCCAGGACGGCCCCGCCGGCCAGCGCCAGGAGCTGCGTGTTGCCCTGGTAGGAAAAGCCGTACATTCCCACACGGCTGGAGGAACCCGGCAGGTCCGCGGCCCAGGCCACGGCCTCGGCGCCATCGGCCTCCTCTGCCTCGAACAGCGCGAACGTGCCCTCGCTGCTGCCGGTGCCGCGCACATCCTGGACGACGACGATGTAGCCCTGCGCCGCGTACCAGGCCGGGTGGGCATAGACGAGGGTGGACGCGATGCGCCGCCCATAGGGCTGCCGCATCAGCAGCACCGGGAACCGCCCCGGCGCGTCCGGCGCCCACACGTCGGCGTCCAGGCGCGTCCCGTCCGCCGTTTGCATCGACCACAGGCGCGGGCCGATGACCGGCATCGGTTCGGAAAGCATCAGCGCGCGCCGCGAATGACCCGGCGGTCGTCCTCCGTCAGCTCGACCGGCTCGCCCGCGCGGATCAGCTCGGCGAAGCCCTCGTTCGGCGTCATGGTCGTCAGGCAGTACAGCTTGCCTGCGCCGGTGTTCTCGACGACGTGCTCGATGCCCGGCGCCAGCACCATGGCATCGCCGGGTCCGAGCGGCAGGGTGCGCCCCCCGGCCCGCGCCCGTCCGGTGCCGGCGAGGACGAAGAAGGATTCGAACGCCGCCTGGTGCGTGTTGGGCGGCGTGCGCCCGCCCGGCTCGAAGATCTCGACGACCATGGTGAAGTTGACGCCGTCCGCCAGCGGGTCGAACAGGCAGGCGAAGTAGTTGCTGTCGCCGGGCGAGATGCGGAAGCCTTGCAGCGTCGCGGCGCTGCGGGCCAGGACGGGTTCGCTCATCATGTCGAAGCTCCCTTCATGGGGTTAAGAGGCTGCACGGAAAGCGGGCAGCGATGCCCGCATTGCAAGCGGACGCGGGGTGGCGGGCCTCATCGCCGGTCCATGGCGCTCTCGTGCCAATGCCGCAGCAGCAGGTGGGACAAGGCCGAGAGCGCCAGGAAGATGGCGATCCCCGTGCCCGACACGAGCACGAGGGCGGCGAACATGCGCGGGATCTGCAACTGGTAGCCGGCTTCCAGGATGCGGTAGGCGAGGCCCGAGGCGCGTCCGCCGGTGCCGGCCACGAACTCGGCCACGATGGCGCCGATCAGCGCCAGGCCGCCCGAGATGCGCAGGCCCGCAAGGTAAAACGGCAGCGCGGTCGGCAGGCGCAGCCGGGTCAGGACCTGCCAGCGACTGGCGCGGTAAAGCCGGAACAGGTCCAGGAGGTTGTGGTCCACCGAGTTCAGCCCGAGCGTCGTGTTGGACAGCACGGGGAAAAAGGCGACGATGAACGCGCAGACGAGCAGCGCCAGCCGGATGTCGTCCACCCAGATGATGATGAGCGGCGCGATGGCGACGATGGGCGTGACCTGCAGGATGACGGCATAGGGGAACAGCGACAGCTCGATCAGCCGCGACTGCACGAACAGCACGGCGATCAGCAGCCCCAGCAGCGCCGCCGCCAGCAGCGCCGCCCCGGTGATCTCCAGCGTGATGCCGAGCGACACCGACAGGCTGGGCCAGTCCGCCCACAACGCCTGGCCGATCTGGATGGGGCCGGGCAGCACGTAGGCCGGCACGGCGTAGGCCTTGACCAACCCTTCCCACGCCGCCAGCAGCAGGAGGCCAATGGCGCAGGGCATCAGCAGGCGGAGGCCGAGACCGGCCCTCACGCCGCCCCCGCTTGCGTCGCCATCGCCCGCGCCAGCCCGTCCGATACGGCCCGGCATTGCCCGGCATAGGCGGCGGAGGTCCGAAAGCCCTCCCCTCGCCCGTCCGGCGCCTCCACGTCGAAGGTCTGCGCCACCCGGCCGGGCCGCGCCGCCATCACCACCACGCGCTGCGCCAGGTACACGCTCTCGAACACCGAATGCGTCACGAACACCACGGTGAACCGCCCGGCCTCCCAAAGCTGCACCAGGTCGTTGTTGAGCCGGAAGCGGGTGATCTCGTCGAGCGCCGCGAACGGCTCGTCCATCAGCAGCAGGCGCGGCGCCGTCACCAGCGCGCGGGCGATGGACACCCGCATCCTCATGCCGCCCGACAGCGCCCGCGGGTAGGCGGCCC
>CAXTUQ010000811.1:0-2432 GCA_964247405.1 uncultured Acetobacteraceae bacterium | reverse complement strand
AGGGGCGGCATCCGTCACTCAGCCACGCCGCCCCCATCGAACGGGTCCCGCGGATACCGCACCGCCAGCAGCGTCAGCCCGTCCGGCGGCGCGGTCGGCCCGGCGGCCCGGCGGTCGCGCGCTTCCAGAGCGGCCCGCACCTGCCCCGGGGGCCACCGGCCCTCGCCGACCAGCTTCAGCGTGCCGACCATGTTGCGGACCTGGTGGTGCAGGAAGCTGCGCGCCTCCGCGGCAACCGTCAGCATGTCGCCCTCCCGCGCCACGTCCAGCCGGTCCAGGGTGCGGACCGGGCTTTTGGCCTGGCAGGCGCTGGCGCGGAACGACGTGAAGTCGTGGCGGCCGAGCAGCAGCGCCGCCGCTTCCGCCATGGCGTCCGCGTCCAAGGGGCGCTCGACATGCCAGGCGCGATGCCGGTCGAGCGCCGGGCGGGCGCGGCGGTTCAGGATGCGGTAGGCGTAGGCGCGGCCGATGGCGTCGAAGCGCGGGTTCCAGCCCAAGGCGGCCGGAGCGGCGCGCAGCACGGCGACGGGATGGGGCAGCAGGTGGAAGTTGAGGGCGTCCCGAACCTGCTCCGCCCGGTAGCGGTTGGGCAGCGCCACCAGGGCGACCTGCCCGGCCGCGTGCACCCCGGCGTCGGTGCGCCCGGCGGCGGTGGACGGGACGGGGACGCCGCCGTTGAGCCGGGCGCAGGCGTCCTCCAGCACCGATTGCACGGACTGCGGGCCGGCCTGGCGCTGCCAGCCGGCAAAGGGCGTGCCGTCGTACTCCAGCAGCAGCACCCAGGCGGTCACGCCAAGGTCTTCATGCGAGCCGTGTGCCTGGCGGGACGGGGAAGCCGCGCAGCAGGGCGTTGGCCTCCATCGGCGCGCGGCTGGGGCGCTGCACGCGGAGCAGGCGGAGCGCGCCCTCGCCGCACGCCACGAGCAACCCGCCGTCCAGCACCGTGCCGGGCGGGCCGGCGCCATCCGCGGGTTCGGCGCGGAGGACCTTGAGGGTTTCCGCGTCCAGGGTCGTCCAGGCGCCGGGCCAGGGGGTGAAAGCGCGCACCTGGCGGTCGAGCTGCGCCGCCGGTTGCGCCCAGGCGAGCCGGCCGCTGTCGCGGGTCAGCTTGGGGGCGTAGGTCGCGCCTTCCGCCGGCTGCGGCGCCGGGGCGGGCGGGTCGCGCAGGGCGTGCAGCGTGAGGTCCGCGCCGAGGGCGGCGAGGGCGTCGTGCAGGTCGGCGGCCGTGGTGCGGGGGCCGATGGGCACACGGCCCTTCAACAGCATGGCCCCGGTGTCGAGGCCCGCGTCCATTTGCATAATGGTGATGCCGGTCTCCGCGTCGCCCGCCAGCACCGCCGCCTGGATGGGCGCCGCGCCGCGCCAGCGGGGCAGGAGGCTGGCATGGACGTTGAGGCAGCCGCGGCGGGGGGCGGCGAGCATGGCGGGCGGCAGGATCAGGCCGTAGGCGGCGACCACGGCGGCATCGAGGTCCAGCGCCGCAAAGGCCGCGTGCTCCGCCGCATCGTGGCGCAGGCGCGCGGGCGTGCGGACCGGCAGGCCGAGCGAGAGCGCGGGTTCGTGCACAGGGCAGGGGGTCAGGGCGCGGCCACGCCCGGCGGGACGGGGCGGTTGGCTGTACACCGCGGCGACCTCGTGCCCAGCCTCGTGCAGCGCCCGCAGCGTGGGCACCGCAAAGGCCGGGCTGCCCATGAAGGCGAGGCGGAGCGGCGTCACCCGGTCGTTGCCTGGGGCGCCGTCTGGGGCGTCTTCTGGGCCGCCATCTGCTTGCGCTCCTTGGCGAGCTTGCGCAGCAGCATGTTGCGCTTCAAGGCTGAAAGGTGATCGACGAACAGCACGCCGTCCAAGTGGTCGATCTCGTGCTGCAAGCAGGCGGCGAGCAGGCCCTCGGCCTCGATCTCCTGCGTGAGGAAGTCCGCGTCCTGGTAGCGGACGGCGACGCGGGCCGGGCGGGTCACGTCGGCGTACTGGCCCGGCAAGGACAGGCAGCCCTCTTCCCGCACCGCCCAGTCCTCGCTCACGCGGATCACCTCGGGGTTGATGAGCACGATGGGCGCCGGGGTCTCGTCCGGCATCAGGTCGATCACCGCGAAGCGCAGGCCGACGCCGACCTGGGGTGCGGCGAGGCCGATGCCGGGCGCGGCGTACATGGTGGCGAACATGTCGGGCAGCAGGGCGCGGACCTGGTCCATGTCGGAGGGCGCGACCTTGCGGGTCCGGCCGCGCAACATCGGGTGGGGCGGCATGAGGATCGGCAGCTTGGCGCCGGGAGGGTTGGGCATCGCGGAGGTCATGCGGGCGATGTAGCGGGGCGGGGGTGTCGGTTCAATGTTCGTTTCTGGGTTCGTTCCCGGTCCGGCTGCTCTTGCAACGCCCCGCGGCCATGCCAACATCGGGGAGGCTGGGAAGCCACGCCGGGTCCCGCGGTTCTG
>CAXTUQ010000810.1:0-2432 GCA_964247405.1 uncultured Acetobacteraceae bacterium | reverse complement strand
GAGGGCCTCACGACGGGGCGATGCCGGGGAACAGACACCTCACCAGGACGGGTCCTGTCAGAAGTGCTGTGCTGCGCACAGCATTCAGCCAGCAAGCAAGAACTCGGGGGCTTCTCCAAGGATCAGACGGCAGAAAAGCGCAGTCAACAGTAATAACGGCTTGCTAGTAACAATAAAGTCAGCGGAAATCATCAGCATTACTTGCCTGGCCTATTGCTTATGCTGGCCGGATATGGGATAACAAATACGCGGTTGATGAGGACCGCAGCGAAGCGCCCCCGCTAGTGCTACAACACCAACGGGGGCCGATCCAGAACAGAGGATGTATAGGCATCATGGACCAGACCGACACCAACATCGGCGCTTCCTCCACCGAGGACAAGGCCGCCACCGCCATCAAGAACGCCATGGTTTCCGCCAAGGCTGCCCAGGACAAGGCGAAGGCCCCCGCCAAGCCCGCACCGAAGCAGCCTGCCCAGCACCAGAAAGGGCCGGCTGCCCGCCAGCCTGCCACCCAGGCCCAGCGCACCGTCGTCACCATGGACACCGCCGCCCGCCTGTGCCCCAACGAAGCCGTCGCCGCCAAGATCGTCCGCATGTATGCCCTGGACGAAGTGGACTACCACGCCATCCGCGAGGCGACCGAGGAACACCTGGCCGTCAGCGCCAAGGTCCTGGCCGACAACCTCGGCGAACGCTTCGAGAAGCCGCTTGAGATGCACATGCAGCGCATCGTCGATGGCTTCGTCCGCTCCGCCCACGGCGCCGGCAGCTTCTACGACGGCAAGGCCAAGCTGGCTCGCGACGCCACCAGCGCCATCGCCAACGACGACCGCGACGAGGACCGCCAAGGCATCGACGGCACCGAGAACAGGGCGCAGCGCGCCTGCCGCTTCGCCGCCGAGGTCGGCTTGCAGGCTTACGCCCTGCTGGCCGCCGCACACGGGGCCGTGGACGCCTACGCCCACGTCTGCGGACGCGACTGGAAGCCCTACGAGGGCAGCCAGGCTCCCGGCCAGAGCCTCGGACGCCAGACCATCACCTTGCAGGCCAGCGCCTTCACCCGCGACTAGCCGGATCAACGGCGGGGGCCGCAAGCCCCCGCCACCGTCCCGCGCCCGTGAACGCAATCCAGCCGAAAGCCCCAGCCCAGCCGAAAGCCCCAGCCATGCAGACCGCCCACGAAATCGTCGCCGACTTCATCGAAGCCCAAGCCATCGACATGCCATGCTTCAACGAATGGTTCCAAGACCGCGGACACACGCAAGACGAAGCCAACATCCACGACGGCCGCTACTTGCAATTTCTCGAAGAGTTCGCGGAAGAGCGTGACGCCGAGGCAAACAGGACTGCCAGCACCAACACGCAGGCCATAACGCTCCCGCGCATCCTCAACAAGCACGTCCACGGCATCCCGAAAGGAGCCTACTACATCGGCCGCGGTTCGCCCTTGGGCAACCCATTCGTCATTGGGCGCGATGGCACCCGGGACGAGGTGTGCGACAAGTACGAAGTCTGGATCGACCGGCAAACGCAATTGCTCCCGCTCATCGCCAGCCTGAAAGGACGGGACCTCGTTTGCTTCTGCTTTCCGAAACGCTGCCACGGCCTGACCGTGCGGCGGCGGGCAAACCCCGGCATGTTCTGCGACAGGCCCTGACATCGGCCAGCGGGGGCCGCACAGGCCCCCGCCTTGTCCACGCCAGCAATCCAGGACACCGCCCAGCCGGAGGAACCCCGCGCCATGCGACTGCCAACGCTCCCGCCCTTCTCACCCCGGCACGTCGAGGAGCGGCTGCGCCTCCTGGCAACCGGCTTTCAGAATGCCGCCCTGGCCGTGCTGCTCGGCGTGCTGATCCTTCCCGCCTTCAACGGCTCCCCGGTGCTGTCCCTCCCCGTGCGCCTCGGCGCCTTCGTCATCGCCGGCATCGCCGAAAGCTTGGCATTGATCCTGCTCCGCTATATCCCTCAACCGCAGAACCCGTAGGAGACGGTCCATGTTCGACCTGCTCGGAAACTTCGCCCTCGGCTTCGCCGTCGCCGGCCTGACCGCAGCCGGCACCTATGCCCTCTGGACCTACTTCGCCCGCAGCCCATAGCCCAACCCAGGTGGTGTGCTGGCCGCCGCTCGCCCGGCACACCCGCACGCCAAAACACCAGCGAGGCCAGGCAAGAAAGCAAGGCAAGACAGCAACAAGCCTGACGCCACCGGGCGTGGCGCCGCAGGCGGCCTCCCCGTCGGGCAACCGGAACCAGCCCCGCTCTCCCTCAGCCCGCACCGGCACGCCACCGCACTCGCCGCACCTGCCGAAGGTGCGCGCCACGCAGCGTCTCGGTTCGCGCCGCCGCAGCCGTCAGCGCCCGCCACGCCACATCCAGCCGCCACACGTCGCAGCCAGCTGCTGGCCCGGCACGCAACCACGCCGCCAACC
>CAXTUQ010000809.1:0-2435 GCA_964247405.1 uncultured Acetobacteraceae bacterium | reverse complement strand
GCCATGCCGTCGAACAGCCAGCCGGGCGCCGTGTCGAACGCCCCGTCCGGCGCATGCTCGAAGCGGGCCAGGGTGGCTGCGTCGTCGTTCAGGAAGGTCGTGACCAGGGACGCCCCGGCGCGGTAGGCGTGCTCGGTGATGCGGCGCACCAGCGGCACGGCGTCGAGCGGCGCGGTAATGAGCAGCTCCTGGCCCGGCGCCAGGCCCAGGCCGACGCGGACCGCCACCTCGCCCAGCCGGTCCAGGCGGGCGTCCAAGGTGCCGGGCTGCGGGCGGAGGGCGACGTTCATGCGGAAGCTCCTTGGTGGCTTGGGAAATAAGCGCGCGCGCGCAAAGGAAACCCGGCCGGCCCTTCCGTTGTTCACGGACAGCAACCGACGGGAACCATTCATGCCCAAGACCTTGAAACCCGGCGACAAGGTAAGCTGGGGCACCTCCGGCGGGGACACGCACGGGACAGTGGAAAAGAAGGTGACAGGCACCACCCAGGTCAAGGGCCATACGGCGAAAGCCACGAAGGACCAGCCGCAATTCGTGGTGAAATCCGCCAAGTCCGGCAAGACCGCCGTGCACAAGCCGGATGACCTGAAGAAGAAGTGATCCCCGCATCCGGGGTGGGATTTCGCGCGAAATCGTGGAATGATTGTGGCAATGCCTTGAAAGGACCCCCAAGCGTGTCGCCCTTCGCCCGCCTGCTCCTCGGCTTCGCCTTGCTGTCCGTCGCCGCCTGCGCCGCCCGCCCGCCCGCCAATGATCCGGACGCGGTGGCCGAGTACAAGGAGCTGAACGACCCATTGGAGCCGACGAACCGGTTCTTCTACAAGGTCAACGACACCATCGACACCTACGCGTTCCGGCCCGTCGCGGTGGCCTATCGCGACTACGTGCCCGGCGTCGTCCGGCGCCCGATCCGCAACGTGCTGAGCAACTTCGGCATGCCCGCGAACTTCGCCAACGACGTGCTGCAGGCCAAGCCGCGCAAGGCGGGCGACAGCATGATGCGCTTCCTGATCAACACCACCGCAGGCGGCCTCGGCCTGTTCGACGTGGCGACGGATTGGGGCTACCCGGACCACAGCAACGACCTCGGCCTGACGCTGGCGCTGTGGGGCGTGGAAGGGGGGCCGTACCTCTACCTCCCGATCATCGGGCCGACCAACCCGCGTGACGCCGTGGGCTTCGGCGGCAACACGCTGCTGGACCCGCTGACCTGGGCCTCCTTCGGCGGCAGCACGGCGGCGAACCTGGGCCGCTACGGCGCCACCGCGGTCGATACGCGAGAGCGGTTCATCGACCCGATCGACTCCGTCAAGCGCAGCGCGCTCGACCCCTACGCCACGTTCCGCAGCGTCTCGCGGCAGAACCGCACGGACGAGGTGGCGAAGGCGCATGAGGACCTTCCGGCCACCGTGCCGGCCTGGTTCCCGCGCCCCGCCGCGCAAGCGGCGTCCCGCCCCGCTGCGCAATAGAAGGGTTTCCGACCATGACCGACTCGATCTGGGCCATCCTGTCCGCCAACAGTTCCGCCCGCGCGGTCGGCGCCCCCGGCCGCCCCTGGCTGGACGGCGCCGGGCTGCGGGCGCTGGCGGAACAGACGCGCCTCGCGCTGAACGGCGTCGGCATCGGGCGCGGGGACCGGGTCGGCATCGTGCTGCCCAACGGGCCGGAAATGGCGACCTGCTTCGTGGGCGTCGCCGCCACCTGCACCGCGGCACCCCTCAACCCGGCCTACACGGCGGACGAGTTCGAGTTTTATTTGTCCGACCTGCAGCCGCGGGCCATCATCCTGCAAGCGGGCGACGCCACGCCGGCCCGCGCCGTGGCGGAGCGGCTGGGCATCCCGGCCATCGAGCTGCACCCGGCGGCCGACGCCGCCGCCGGGCTGTACCGCCTGGACGCTTCGACGCTCCCGGCCGGGACGCCTGCGGCGGCAGGCGTAGCCGAGCCGGACGACATGGCGCTGGTGCTGCACACCTCCGGCACCACGGCGCGGCCGAAGATCGTGCCGTTGACCAACGGGAATCTGGCGGCGTCCGCCCGGCACATCGGGGAGTCGCTGGCGCTGGGGCCGGACGACGTGTGCCTCAACGTCATGCCGCTGTTCCACATCCACGGGCTGGTCGCCGCCGTGCTGTCGTCGCTCCGCGCGCGCGCCGGGGTGTGCTGCACGCCGGGGTTCAACGCCTTCAAGTTCGGCGAATGGCTCGCCGAGGTGCACCCGACCTGGTACACCGCCGTGCCCACCATGCACCAGGCGATCCTGATGCGAATGCGCGCCCACCCCGAGCGCGCCCGCGCTGCTGGGCTGCGGCTGATCCGCTCGTCCAGCGCATCCTTGCCGCCGCAGGTCATGCAGGAATTGGAAGACGTGTTCGGCAGCCCCGTCGTCGAGGCGTACGGCATGACGGAGGCCGCGCACCAGATGGCCTCCAACC
>CAXTUQ010000808.1:0-2441 GCA_964247405.1 uncultured Acetobacteraceae bacterium | reverse complement strand
GAACGCCAGAGCCGCTCGACAAACACGCTGCAGCACCTGGCGCCGCGGCCGTCCATGCTGATCGCGATGGCGTTGCCGGGCAGCAGTCCGGTGAAGCCGGCGCTGGCGAGCTGGCTGCCTCGCGCAAATCGCTTCGCGATCTCGCTGGGTCCGTGTTGTCGCGACGATGCTCCGCATCGCGCTGGAATCTCCGGCCATGCCGGGCAAGCGCCTCCTCGACCGCGTCCAGGCAGAACTCGACCTCCATCGTGATCGAAACGCGCCAGGGCAGCACCCGCCGGCTGAACCAGTCCAGCACCGCGGCCAGGTGGACGAAGCCGCGCGCCATTGGAATGCACGTGACGCCCATGGCCCAGACCTGGTTCGGCGGCTCGACATCCAGGCCTCGCGGCAGATACGGGCAGACCTTGTGTCCAGGAGCGGGGGTGGAGGTGTTCGGACGCCGATACAGCGCCTTGATGCCCATCCGCCGCATCATGGCTCCGACCCGCTCCCGCCCGCTCGCGGCGCCTTCGCCGCGCAGCAGGTCACGCATCGTCCGGCTGCCCGCGAACGGGTCATCAAGATGCGGTTCGTCGATCCGCCGCATGTGATCGCCCGCATGATCGCCAGGCCGGCCGCCGACACGGGGCGAGGCTCATGGCAGAGCGTGCTGCGGCTGAGCTGCAGCACCGCCGCCTGCCGCCGCAGCGGCAAGCCGCGGCCGATCACCGCTTTGCGCCCAGCAGTCCGGCTTTGCCGAGCGCACCGGACAAAAAATCGTCGTCCAGCGTCAACGCGCCAACCTCCGCGTGCAGCGTCTTCACATCGACCACTGGCGCTGCTTCCTTGGCCGCAGAGCCGGACCCGAACACCCCAGCCGCCCCTTCAAGCAAATGGGCCGTCCATGCCGTGACCTGGTTCGGGTGAACGTCATCCAATTGCGCCAGCTCAGCCAGCGTCCTCTCGCCCTTGATGGCCGCCAACGCCACCTCCGCCTTGAAAGCCGGGTTGTGGTTCCGGCGTGCTCGCTTGGTCATTCTTGCTCCTGATCCGCAGCATCCTCGCCGCGCTCAGGCAGAAAATCCACTTAGCAACCTGGCTGAATTCTCCCGGCCACCTCTGTCAGCCTGCTGGGCGGCATATTCGAGCGCGGCCGTGATGTCCCCCGCTTCAAGCAGCGGGAAGTCCGCAAGGATCTCCTCCCGGCTGGCGCCGGCGGTCAGCAGGTCGAGCACGTCCTTGACGCGGATGCGCAAGCCGCGCAGGCAGGGCCTGCCGCCGCATTGGTTCGGGTCAACGGTGATGCGGTGCGTCTCGCTCATGGATCGTGTCCTGGCTGTTTGGCGAAGGAAACGGTTGCCGCGGAGCATGCGTTGCGCGCGCTGCCGGTGGAAGGCGCAGGACCGGCCTCGGCACGGACCCGCCTACGGCCGCACCGTCCGTCGATATCCTTGGTCCACCAGCGCGCCGTAGTGCTCCGGTCGCCGGTCTTGGATCAGGTTGAGACCGAAGAACCCTTCCGTGCGGGAGCGCAGCAGCACCTCTTGAAGGTCCGCCGTGTGGGTCAACACACACTCCTCCTCGGCCACGTAGGCGACCGCCTTGCCGAAGGGATCGACGATTTGCGACCCGCCGTAGTAGTCGAGCTTCTGCGAGTAGGCGCCCGTCTCGCAATGGTTGGAGATGACCAGCCAGCACTGGTTGAAGAACGCGTTCGCCTGCGCCGCCAGGTCCATCGCCCAGCCGTGGTAGTCACTCGGCCGGTCGTGGCCCTTCATCGGCCAGGCGTTGGACATCAGCACCACCTCCGCGCCGCGCAGCGCGTAGGAGCGGACGATCTCCGGGAAGCAGAGGTCGTAGCAGATGATGCTGCCCACGGCAGCGTGCGGCGTCCGCACCACGGGCAGATCCTCGCCGGGAGCGAAATACGGGAACTCGAACTGGTTGTGGATCTTGCGGTAAACGCTGGCGATCCCGTCGGGGCCGATGAGCGCGGTGCTGTTGTAGATGACGTTGCCGTGCAGCGCCGTCTCGGCCAGGCCGAACTGGATGAACATGCCGTGGCGCCGGGCCGCGTCGGCGATGCGCTCGGTCGCAGGCCCCGGGATCGTCTCCGCCTCGCGGAAGTAGTACTGCTTCTGCTCCGCGACCTCCTTGCCGCCCGGGGCGAAGGCGAAGTCGGCATAGCCCTGCAGCCCGACCTCGGGCAGCACGAGCATGCTGGCGCCCTTCGCAGCGGCCTCGTCGATCACCTCCAGGAAACGGGCCATGTTGCGCCGCTTGTCGTGCGCGATCCTGAGGTTTGCGGCGGCAAGGGTGGTTTCGGTCATCGTCGGTCTCCCTGTCTGGCGGCGTCGGCGGCGGGCGCCCCGGCGAAGTGGCAGGCGGCCCAGTGGCCCGGGCGCACCTGCCGCAGCGGCGGCTCCTGCTCGGCGCAGACGCCCTGCGCCATCCAGCAC
>CAXTUQ010000807.1:0-2446 GCA_964247405.1 uncultured Acetobacteraceae bacterium | reverse complement strand
GCCCGGCCCTGACCGCGCGGCCCCCTATGTGGACTTCGCCCGGGTCCCGCCGGGCGTGCCTTACATCGAGCAACTCAGCCGCAATACGCGTCAGCAACTGCGCCGGTCCGACCGCGCCTATGGTGCCGGCGGCGCGCTCCGGATCGAGCGGGCGGCGGATGCCCGGCAGGCGCAGGCGTTCCTCGATGCGCTGATCGTGCTGCATACCGCGACCTGGGTGGCCCGCGGCAAGCCGGGCGCGTTTGCCACCGAGCCGGTGCGACAATTCCATTGCTGCCTGATCGGGCGCGGGGCGCCGGATGCGGCCGAGCTGCTGCGAATCACCGCGGGCGGGCGGGTGGTCGGCTATCTCTATAATTTGGTGCGCGGCGGGTGGGCGTGCGCCTACCAAAGCGGCTTCGACTACCCCGGCGCCGGGCCGCATGGGAAGCCGGGGCTGACCTGCCATCATCTGGCCATCGAGATGCACCGGGCGCGCGGCGGCACCAGCTACGATTTCCTGGGCGGCGCGGACCGCTACAAGCGCAGCCTGTCGAACGCCGAGCGGGTGCTGCATTGGCTGTCGGTGGCCCCGCCCCGCCACCCCGCCGCGACGCTGGCCCGGGTCCGGGGCCTGATCCGCCGCTGAGCCGTGCCCAAAATGACGCCATTTTGAGACGCTTCCGGTTGCGCCGCGGTCAGCATGCCTGTCACGCCGACGTGACGGCATGGCACGCAATCTGCATGGATCGTTCAAACCACAAGTCCTGGAAGGGGAGATTACATGGCGTTTGTCCGAACTTGGCTGCGTGGCGCGGGCTGCGCGGCCGTGATGGTCGCGGGAGTCCTGCTGGCGCCCATGGCGCAGGCGCAGCCCGCGGGTCCCGTGAAGATCGGCATCCTGCACAGCCTGTCCGGCACCATGGCGATCAGCGAGACGACGCTGAAAGACGTCATGCTGATGCTGATCGACGAGCAGAACAAGAAAGGCGGCGTGCTCGGACGCAAGCTGGAGGCCGTGGTGGTCGATCCCGCCTCCAACTGGCCGCTGTTCGCCGAAAAGGCGCGCGAGCTGATCACGGTGCAGAAGGTCGCCGCCGTGTTCGGCTGCTGGACCTCCGTGTCGCGCAAGTCGGTGCTGCCGGTGTTCGAGGAAACCGGCAACATCCTGTTCTACCCCGTCCAGTACGAGGGCGAGGAAAGCAGCAAGAACGTGTTCTACACCGGCGCCGCGCCGAACCAGCAGGCGATCCCCGCGGTGGATTACCTGATGGCGGAGGAGAGCGTGCAGCGCTGGGTGCTGGCCGGCACCGACTACGTGTATCCGCGCACGACGAACAAGATCCTTGAAGCCTACCTGAAATCAAAGGGCGTGAAGCAGGAGGACATCCTGATCAACTACACGCCATTCGGCCACAGCGACTGGCAGACCATCGTGGCCGACATCAAGAAGTTCGGCTCGGCCGGCAAGAAGACCGCCGTGGTCAGCACGATCAACGGCGACGCCAACGTGCCGTTCTACAAGGAGCTGGGCAACCAGGGCATCAAGGCGACCGACATCCCCGTCGTGGCGTTCAGCGTCGGCGAGGAGGAGCTGGCCGGCGTGGACACCAAGCCGCTGCTCGGGCACCTCGCCGCCTGGAACTATTTTGAAAGTGTCGATACCCCCGAGAACAAGGCGTTCATCGCGCGCTGGCAGGCGTACACCAAAAATCCTAAGCGGGTGACGAACGACCCGATGGAGGCGCACGTCATCGGCTTCGCCATGTGGGTGAAGGCGGTTGAAAAGGCGGGCACGTTCGAGCCGGCCCGCGTGATCGACGCCATGATCGGCGTGTCGGTGCCCAACCTTTCAGGCGGGCTGTCGGCCATGATGCCAAACCACCACATCACCAAGCCGGTGCTGATCGGCGAGATCCAGGCAGATGGGCAGTTCAACGTCGTGTCCACCACGCCGGGCACCATCGTGGCGCAGGAATGGTCGCCGTACCTGGAAGGCTCGCGCGACCTGATCGCCGATTGGCGCCCGCCGATGTCATGCGGCAACTTCAACGTGAAGACCGGCAAGTGCGGCGGCAGCGGAAGCTGACGCAGTTGCGGCGGCTCCTCGTCGCCGCCGCACTTCTGCTGAGCGGGCCGGCCTGGGCGCAATCGCCTTTGCTGGCCCCGCTCGGCAGCCAGTCGTTTGACGACATCCGGCGCGGGGTGGAGGCGCTGGCGGTGTCCGGCGACCCGCGCGCCGGCCCGGTGCTTGACGCGCTGCAGGCCGGGCGGCTGCTGGTGCAACCCGGCGGCGCGCTGTTCATCCGCGAACCCGGCGGCGGCACCGTCTCCGCTGAAACCGGCGCCCCGGCGGAGGCCGCCAACGCCCGCCCGGTGCGGGTCAACAACGCCGTGCGCCGGGCGGTGGACGCCGCCATGGGGGGCCTGCGCCTGTTCGCCCCCGACCCCGCTGTCCGCGCCGAGG
>CAXTUQ010000806.1:0-2449 GCA_964247405.1 uncultured Acetobacteraceae bacterium | reverse complement strand
CTTTTGAACACCTCCCCGCGCGCCGCGGCCCGGCTGCCGGGGCAAGGGCGCGCGGCACGCGCGGGCCGCAGGCCCTTGCCCTTGCGGCGGCGGACGGGGTGCGGCAGCCGCTCCGCATCCCGCTCCGCCTTCTCCTTCGCCCTTGCCACGTCTGCTCGCTCGCCACGCTTCCGTCAGTCCTCGCCCTCTTGTGCCGCTTTCTGCCGGACAGGGTTCCCGGCTTGCCCTCGGCACCCGCCCACATGCGCGGAACGGCCCAGGCAGGGTCAGGACTGCCGCTGCGTTCCCAGCCGCCGCCGTTCCACGTCGATCCTCGCTTCAGCTTTCTCGACACGGCTGGCGAACGTGTCGAGCAGCGTTTGCGCCTTGGCATCCCAGCCGTCGCCCGGCGCGAGTCCCACGCGATGTGCGGAGAGTTCGGCGAGGACTTCGGCTGACATCGCCTCCATCAACGCTTGTCGTTCGCTTTCTGCCGGCTCGTCGTCTGGCCAGGTGTCGTGGAAGCTCTGCACGACCTTGCACAGCAGGATCAGCAGAACGGTCGGCTGGCCTGGACTGGCCTGGACGGTCGCGATCAGGCCACGCAGGGCGTCCAGTTCCGGCCCGTAGCCGTAGTCGGAATACGCCTCGGCGTCGGCGGCCACGGCGTCCAGCCGCTGCCTCACGAGGTGCGGTGCCGGATCGTCGTCGAGGAACGCGAGGAAATCGGCGCAAAGGTCGCTGAGTGCCATGGAAGGATCTCCTTCGGAAATGTGTGGTGAAACGATGGTCCGGCCTGACTGGCGCTGGCTGCCGATCCGCAATCAGTCGTCGTCGAGCCGGGTCACGGCGTCCGGAAATAGGAGGCCGCTCTGGAGCTGTCGAGGGAAACGCGCGTATCCCGGTTCATGCCACGCAGCTTTCCGGTGTGTCCGCGCAGCCTTGCTGCCTCGCTTCGCCCGCGACGGCGTCCATGGCCAGCAGCGCCTCCAGCGTGATCGGCGCCCTGTCCCGCCTCGGTCCGCGGGGCGCCCGCTTCGTCCGCGCGCTGAATGGGATACCCATGCGGATGGCGTGTTTGCTGACCACGCCCGGATCCCGGCTCAGGGCGGCGCCGAGGTCCGTGAGCGACACGCCGTGGTCCCGTGCGATGCGGATCGCGCGCTCCTCGTCGACGCTGAACGCCCGCATGAAGCCGTGCTGCAACCTGAGCGACCACGCCTTGGTGTAGATGCCGGCCTTCGGGCGGTTGAGCCGCCGCGCCAGCTCCGGCGTCGGCACCGTGCCGTAATCGCGGCGCAGGACTGCGATGTCCTCCGCCGTCCAGGACGGCTCGGTGCGCCAGCCGTTCGGCCGGGCATGCGTGCCCTGCAGCTCCAACTCGCCCGCGCGCCAGGCGATGGAGGTGCGGCTCCGCCCCAGGCGGCTCCGCAGCGGCGTGAGGCTCTTGTTGTGCGCGTAGGCGTCCCGCACGAGATCGTCCTCTTCGGGCAGCCACGGCCTGCCCCACCCCCTTCCATACCCGAGCCGACGCAGGGTCTGGCCGACGGTGTGGCCCGAGCGGCGCGGGAACCCTTCCTCGTGCATCCGGTCGGCGATCACGGTGTAGCGCAAGCCGGTCTCAGCCAGTTCGAGCGCCCGCTGCTGCTCGGCGCCGGACCAGCTGCGCGGGCCGTTCGCGTGCCGGATCTGCAGCCGCGACGCCACGGTCGCGATGCCCGACGCCGGCCGGCCGATCAGCACGCCGAGCTGGGCGACCGGCGTGCCCAGGGCGTAACCCACCCTGATCTGCGCGATCTCCCAGGGAGCATACGGGGCAGCGCCCTCGGTCAACCCGAGGAGGCCGGCCCGGGCGTACACGGCGCCGCAGGACCGGCCCAGCGTCGCCGCGATCGTGCTGGTCGCCTCGTGGCCGTAGTGCTCGGCCAGGGTGGCGTCGTCCATCCCGGTCCAGGGCCGGCTGCTGTTCCGGCGCAGCCCGAGGTCGTGGACCTTGGTGCGGACGGCCGCGAGCGAGCGGTCCAGGGCGTCGGCGACCGCCTGCAGGTCCTCGTCGGCCGCGAAGCGTTGCCGCAGGTCGTCGATGTCCCCGGGCAGCCAGGCGTCCTCGCGGAAGGCCACCTCGCGCAGCGCGGCGCCCGGGCCGTCCCGCGCCGGCTCCGGGCAGGGCACCAGCTCCACCAGGTCGAAAGGGAGGTCCTGCATCATGCCAGCCCCACCACGTTCGCGTCCGAGGCCCGCAGGCGCAGCCGCGCCGACAAGCGGGCGATCCGCGCCTCGCCGCGTGGCATGGTGTCCACCGCCCCGGCCGCGGCGAGCAGGTCCAGTGCGCCGTGCACGGCGTCCAGGTCCGCCCCAAGGTGCCGCGACAGGTCGGCCGCGGTGGTCGCGTTCGGGCTGATCGCCCGCAGCGACGCCACCACCCGGGCCGCGTCCGCCGCGTGCGGCTCCAGCAGGAACCCTTCGAGGG
>CAXTUQ010000805.1:0-2451 GCA_964247405.1 uncultured Acetobacteraceae bacterium | reverse complement strand
GACACCGACCGGACCATCAGCCTCACCTTCGTCATCGGCGCGGCGCTCGCGGCCGTGGCCGGGCTGATGTTCCTGCTGTACTACGGCGTGATCGACTTCTTCATCGGCTTCGTGGCCGGGGTGAAGGCGTTCACCGCGGCCGTGCTGGGCGGCATCGGGTCGCTGCCCGGCGCCGTGCTGGGCGGTCTCGCCATTGGCCTGATCGAGACGTTCTGGTCCGCCTATTTCAGCGTGCAATACAAGGACGTGGCGGCGTTCAGCATTCTGGTTGTCGTGCTGATCTTCCTGCCGACCGGCCTGCTGGGCCGCACGGACGTGGAAAAGGTATGAACCCCGTTTTGAAGGATGCCGGCGTGTCGGCGTTGGTGGCGCTGGGCCTGTTCGGGCCGATGATCGGGTTGAAGACGGAGGCGGGCGCGACCGGCCTGTTCCTGGTGCCCCGCCCCCTGGCGCTCGTCGCCGCGGTGGCGGCTGTGTTCTTTGGCCGGCTGCTGTTGTTGACCTGGCGTGGACGGCGGCCCGGTGCGTATCAGGCGAACCGCAAGCTGGCCGAGACCCTGAAGCGGTCGGGCCGGTTCCTGACGCCGGCGCTGCTGGCGCTGGCCGTCGTGCTGCCGTTCATCTCCGGGCGCTACGGCATCGACCTCGGCATCTTGGTGCTCACTTACGTGATGCTCGGCTGGGGGCTGAACATCGTCGTCGGGCTGGCCGGGCTGCTCGACCTCGGCTACGTCGCGTTCTACGCGGTCGGCGCCTATTCCTTTGCGCTGCTGTCGCAGACGTTCGGCCTGGGGTTCTGGACCTGCTTGCCGCTGGCCGGGCTGTTCGCGGCGACCTGGGGCGTCATGCTGGGCTTCCCCGTGCTGCGGCTGCGCGGCGACTACCTCGCCATCGTGACGCTCGCGTTCGGCGAGATCATCCGCATCGTCCTGCTGAACGCCGCCAGCATCACCGGGGGGCCGAACGGCATCAGCGGCATCCCGCGCCCTACGCTGTTCGGCTTGCAGTTCTCCGCCGCGGGCGGGCCGGGCACGTTCACCGGCTTCCTCGAAAGCTGGGGATATCCCATTGAATACAGCCCGACGCAGCGGGTCGCCTTTCTCTACTACGTGATCCTGGGCCTCGCCTTGCTGACCAACTGGGTCACGCTCCGCCTCCGCCGAGTGGCGCTTGGCCGCGCGTGGGAGGCGTTGCGGGAGGACGAGGTGGCCTGCCGCTCGCTGGGCATCAACGTCACCGTCACCAAGCTCACGGCGTTCGCCATCGGCGCGACCTTTGGCGGCTTCGCCGGGGCGTTCTTCGCCACCCGCAACGCCTTCATCAGCCCGGAAAGCTTCACCTTCATCGAGAGCGCCATCGTGCTCGCCATCGTCGTGCTCGGGGGGTTGGGCAGCCAGCTTGGCACGGCGCTCGCGGCCATCGTGATGATCGGCGGCTTCGAGGTGTTCCGCGACTTGGCCGAGTACCGCATGTTGCTGTTCGGCGGCGCGCTGGTGCTGATCATGGTGCTGCGCCCGCGCGGCCTGGTGTCGGGCCGCACCCCGAGCGTGGCGCTCGGCCGTCCCCGGGAAATCTCGGCCGAGCTGGTGGCGGAAGGCCGTGGATAGTCCCCTGTTGCAAGTCACCGACCTGACGATGCGCTTCGGCGGGCTGACGGCGGTGAACGCCCTGTCGTTCGAGGCGCGGCGCGGCGAGATCACCTCCGTCATCGGCCCGAACGGCGCGGGCAAGACCACGGTGTTCAACTGCATCACCGGGTTCTACCGGCCCACCTCCGGCGACATCGCGCTGACCCACCCGGACGGCGCGGCGTTCCGGCTGCAGACCCTGCCGGGCCACCGCATCGCACGGCGTGCCCGCGTCGCCCGCACCTTCCAGAACATCCGCCTGTTCGCCGGCATGACGGTGCTGGAGAACCTGCTGGTGGCGCAGCACAACGCCTTGATGCCCAACGTGGGGTCCGGGCTGCTCGCCGTGTTCGGCCTGGGCGGGCATCGCGCGGCGGAGCTTGTGGCCATCGACCGCGCCCGCGGCTGGCTCAACCGCATCAACCTGCTGCCCCGCGCCGACGACCCGGCGGGCGCCTTGCCCTACGGCGACCAGCGCCGGCTGGAGATCGCCCGCGCCATGTGCACCGCCCCGGTGCTGCTGTGCCTCGACGAACCTGCGGCCGGCCTCAATCCGCGGGAAAGCGACGCCTTGGCCGAATTGCTCAAGACCATCCAGGCCGACGGCTGCTCGGTGCTGCTGATCGAGCACGACATGGGCGTCGTCATGCGCATCTCCGACCACATCGTCGTGCTCGACCACGGCCAGCGCATCAGCGACGGCGACCCGGCGCATGTCCGCGCCGATCCGAACGTGATCGCCGCCTACCTCGGCGAGGGCGACGAGGACGACCCCGACGTGCCGCTTGCGGCAGCGTCCGACGGGCCGCTGGCCGCCGCGTCA
>CAXTUQ010000804.1:336-2454 GCA_964247405.1 uncultured Acetobacteraceae bacterium | reverse complement strand
GCGCGCCGGGCATGGTCGTACACATACACCAGCGCCGCCACGCAGGGTTCGTCGGGCGCCGGGCCGTCCAGTTGCCTCATGCCGGCGCGGGCCAGGTCGCGCAGCGCCTCCGACCGGCCCTGATAGCCGCGGCGTGCCACCAGCGCATCCAGCTCCGCCAGCAGCGCATCCTCCATCGTAATGGTCACGCGTTGCATGGTGTCCCCCTTTGCAGCGGCCCGGCGCCGGGTATGATGATCGTATGGAAACATCATATGAGCGGCCGGCCACGATGCTCGCCTCGATAGCCGCCCCGTCCCGGACTGTCACGCATTGCCCTGTCACGCGCCGCGCCGTGCTGGCCGGCGCCGCTTTGGCCGCGCCCGCCCTGCTGCGCGCCGCCCCGGCTATGGGAACGCTGGGCGTCACAGCCTATGACGGCTTCGTGCCCCCAGCCTTCCAGCGGCAGTTCGAGGTCGAAACAGGCACCCGGGTCCGCATCCGCCTCGCTGCCAGCCAGGCGCCCGAGCTGAGCCTGCTGGTTGCCGAGCGCGACCATCCGCTGACCGACATCTGCACCGTGACCGGCAACCGCCTGCGCCAGTTCGCGGACGCCGGGATCATCGAGCCGCTGGACACGGGGCGGCTGAGGAATTGGGGCCGCATCGACCCGCGCTACGCCGATGCGGAGTGGAACCGCATCGAGGGCGCGGTCATGGGGGTGCCGCTGGTCGTCGGCGCCAACGTGCTGGTGTTCGACACGGCCGAGGTGACGCCCGCGCCGGACAGTTGGGGCGCCATGTTCGACTCCCGGTACAAGGGCCGGGTCACGTATGACATCGAGGACTTCCTGCTGTGCACGATGCTGCTGCAAGGGGCCGATCCCACTTTCACAGCTTATCTCGATAAGCCCGCGGAGGCCGCCCGCGCAGTGAATGCGGCGCGGGACGCGCTGATCGGCAGCAAGTCCCAGGTGCTGCGCTTCTTCGACGAGGGCAGCGAGCTGCAGCAGATGCTGACAGGCGGCGACGCCGTGCTGGCGCAGACCTACGCCAGCACGCCCGCCCGCCTGATCCTGGCCGGGCAGCCGTTCCGCCGGGTGCTGCCGCAGGAGGGGAGCATGGGCTTCGTGTACGCCTTCGCCGTGGTGAAGGACGCGCCCAACCGGGATGCGGCGTACCGCTTTCTGGACGCCCTGCTCGGCACGCCCAGCATCGGGGCGGCGCTGACCCGCTCGGCCGGCTACCTGTCGAGCCTCAAGGATGCCGGCGCCGGACTGACGGAGGCGGAGCGGGCGGCCTACGGGCTTGACCCCGCCGCCCTCGGCCGCCTGCGCTTCGCCCGCTCCGAGGGCCAGGCGCTCAGCTCCGCGCTGATCGACCGCGCGGTGGAGGAGGTGCGCGCCGGGTGACACGCTGGCTGCGCCGGCTGTTCGTCGCCGTCCCCGTGCTGTGGGTGGCGGCGGCGCATGTCGGGCCGCTGCTGGCGATGGCGCGCATCAGCCTGCTGGACGCCTACCCGGCGCCGCCGGGGGCGGTGCCCACGTTTGGGGGCCAGGCTTACGCGGCGTTCCTGAACGGGCCGGGCTACCGGGCCGCATTGGGCCATAGCTTGGGAATGGCCGCCGCGGCGACGGGGATCGCCCTGGTCCTGGCCTGGCCGCTGGCGTGGCACGTCGCCATGGCGGTGCCGCCCGCACAGCGCACCCGGCGGCTCCTGCTGCTGGTGGCACCTTTCTGGACCAGCGAGGTCTTGCGCATGTTCGCCCTTGTGCTGCTGCTGGCGAACCGCGGGGCGCTGAACGCCGTGCTGCGCTGGGCCGGCCTCACAAGTGCGCCGGTGCCGCTGCTGTACGGCACCGGCGCCGTGCTGGCGGGGATCGTCTATACCGTGCTGCTGACCATGTTGCTGCCGTTGTTCGCGGCGCTGGACCGGCTGCCGCCGGACCTGCTGGATGCGGCGGCCGACCTCGGGGCGGGGCCGTGGCGGCGCCAGGGGCTGGTCGCGCTGCCCTTGGCGGCGGGCGGCATCGCATCCGCCGTGGCGCTGACGTTCCTGCTGTGCCTGGGCGTGCTGGCGGCGCCTGCGTTGCTGGGCGGGGCAGGCACGCCGGCCTTTGCCGCCGTGATCGCGGGCTTC
>CAXTUQ010000804.1:0-326 GCA_964247405.1 uncultured Acetobacteraceae bacterium | reverse complement strand
GGCGGCGTTCAGCCTGATGCTGCTCGCGGCGGGGACCGCCTGCGCCGGGGGCCTCGCCTGGAGCGTGCGCGCCGGGCCGGGGCGGCTTCGCGCGTGAACCCGGGCCGGCTGGCGGCGGCCTGCTACTGGGGCGCCGTCCTGGCGCTCACGCTGCCGCTCGGCCTGATCGTGCTCACCGGCCTGACCGACGCAACGCTGGTCGGGTTTCCCCTCGGCCGCCTCAGCCTGCGCTGGCACGCAGCCGCGCTGGCCGACCCGGCCAACGCGCGGGCGTTCCTGTTGTCCCTCGCCTTGGCCGCGGCGTCGGCCGGGCTGGCGGTGGCAGC
>CAXTUQ010000803.1:0-2461 GCA_964247405.1 uncultured Acetobacteraceae bacterium | reverse complement strand
TCATCGGCGACTTCGAGGACTCCGACCTGTGCCTGCGGCTGCAGGCGGCCGGCGCCGGCATCGCCTACGTGCCGGAGGCGGAGCTTTACCACTTCGAGCGCCGCTCGATCCAACTGCACAAGGGCTACGCGGAAACGCTGGCGTCGCTGTATAACCGCCGGCTGCACCACCGCCGCTGGGAGCACGACATCGCGGCGCTGATGGCCCGGCGAGCGCACCGGGCCGCGGCATGACCGACATCGCGACGCTGCGCCGCCACCTGGCCGCCAACCGCTTCATGCCGGTGCCGCCGCCGGAGCTGATGTTCTGCGGCGACGGCGACTTCCGCGCCATCGGGGCGGAGTTCCTGGAGCGGCTGGTGCGCGACGCCGGGCTGGCGCCGGGCCACCGGGTGCTGGACATCGGCTGCGGCATCGGCCGTCTGGCGCTGCCGCTGACGCAGTACCTGGACGAAACCGGCAGCTATGACGGCCTGGACCCGGTGGCGCCCGGCATCGCGTGGTGCACGGCTAACATCACCGCGCTTTACCCCAGGATGCGCTTCCAGCACTTGGACTTGCATCACCCGTTGTACAACCCGCACGGCGCGCTGCCGACCGCGGGCACGCCCTTGCCGTTCGCGGATGCGTCATTCGACCGGGTGTGCCTGATCTCGGTGCTCACCCACCTCGATTTGCCGGAGGTGCTGCACTACGCCGGGAAGGTGACGCGGCTGCTGGCGCCCGGCGGGTGCTGCCTCGTGACCGCGTTCCAGATGAACCCGCCTGCCCGGGAAGCGCTGGCCGCAGGGCAGGGCCGGCTCAAGTTCGATCCCGCCGCGGACGGCCCGGTGTATCAGGCCGACCCCGACGCGCCGCTCGCCGCGGTCGCCTTTGACGAGGACGCCTTCCTCGAAAAGTTCCTGCGCCACGGCCTGCGCCGCCGCAACCCCGCCCAGTACGGCTGCTGGAGCGGGCGCGACCTGCCGAGCTTCCAGGACATCTGCATCTTCGAAAAGGAGTAGCGGCAATTCGCATCCTGTTCCTGCTCCATGCCCACCCCGACCTGCAGGCGGGCGGCACCGAGATCTTCGCCCGCGACCTGTTCCGCACCTTGCGCCGCGACGCCGGGTTCGACGGCCTGTTCCTGGCCGGCACCGCGCCGCATCAGCGCCCGCAAAGCCCCGGCACCCCGTTCCAAGCGGTGGGTGACCAGCCCGACGAGCTGCTGATGTGGAGCGGCCGGTTCGACCCGTTCCACATGTCCCAACTCGACCTGCATGGCGTGTCCATGCCGCTGGCCGCCCTGCTGCGCGAGGTGCAGCCGGACGTGGTGCACATCCACCACCTGATGACGGTGGGCGTGGAGATGGTGGGCGTGGTGCGCCGCGTGTTGCCGGGCGTACCGGTGGTGATGACGCTGCATGATTATTACGCCCTCTGCGCGAACGACGGGCAGATGGTGACGACCGCGGGCGCCTTGTGCCATTCGGCCACGCCGGATGCCTGCCGCCGTTGCTTTCCGGAGCGCAGCCTGACCGATTTCCGGTTGCGCGATCTGCACATCGGCGGCGCACTGGCCCAGGTGGACCATTTCATCGCGCCGAGCCGCTTCCTGCGTGACCGCTACGTGGCCTGGGGGCTGGACGCGTCGCGCATTTCCGTGCTGCCCAACGGCCTGCCCGCCATCGACCCGGCGCCGGCCCGGCTTGCCACGCGGCGCGACCGTTTCGCCTTTTTCGGCCACATCAACCGGTTCAAGGGCGCGACGGTGGCGCTCGACGCCTCTGCCCGGCTGTCGCGGGACGGCGTCGCGCACCGGCTGACGCTGCACGGCAGCACGGAGCATCAGGCGCCGGACACGCTGGCCCGCTTCGACCGTGCCCGGGACGCGGCGCCGGACGCGCGCTACTCCGGCGCGTACCGCCGAGCCGACATGCCCCGGCTGATCGGCGACGCGGATTGGGTCGTGTTCCCCTCGGAATGGTGGGAAAACGCGCCGCTGGTGATCAACGAGGCTTTGCAGCACCGCCGCCCGGTGATCTGCAGCGCCCTCGGCGGCGCGGCGGAGCTGGTGCAGGATGGGGTGAACGGCCTGCATTTCCCGGTCGGCGATGCGGCCGGGCTGGCGGCGGCGATGCGACGCGCCATGGAGGAGCCGGGCTTGTGGGAACGCCTGGTGGACGGCATCGCGCCGCCGGTCGGGATCAGCGAGTCCGCCGCCCGGCACCGCGCCTTGTATGACGAACTCGCCCTTGCGGCGCCGCGGCGGGCGGCATGACGGCCGTTGCTGTCCCGACCCTGCCGGTCCACGCCGCCCGGACCCGCGCCGAGCCTGACGCCGGCATGCATGTCCAGGCGGTGTGGCGCGTCCAGTCCGGCGCGCTCATGCTGCTGGGCCGCGCGCCGGGCGCGGTGCCGGCGTCGGGTGCTGTGCAGCTCGCGCCGGGGTCGCGCGGCGCGTTCCGCGGCCTGTCTTGGCC
>CAXTUQ010000802.1:0-2462 GCA_964247405.1 uncultured Acetobacteraceae bacterium | reverse complement strand
TGCGCTTCGACCATCCCGCAGAGAAACAGGAGCATCAACGTGCGTGATCCTACGATCAGGACGGGGTTTCCACGGCCGTCGCAGAGCGCCATCCCGAAGCGGCGATCATCGTGCCGCCGCGTTCCACGGCCGTGCCGAGCGAAACGGCGGAGACCGTGCCCACGCAGCGCGACCGCCACTTGCAAAGCATTGCCGAGCGCGGACGCACGGCTTGGCAGAAAGCGTTTGGCTACGCGAAGCGGGCGCGAGCCGAGACGGCCATCGGCAGGTTCAAGCACGTGATCGGTGACGGGTTGCGCTCGCGCACGGATCTGCGTCGGGCTACCGAGATGAATATCGCCGTCCATGCCCTCAACCGTATGCTGGAGTTCGGACGTCCGATCTCCGTCCGCGTCGCCTGACTCTCGAGCGGGGCTGGGGTAACCGCGCCCACATACTTGGTCCGTGTTGGGGTGGACGGCCCCCACGGCATCATGTGCCAAGGTTGGAGCTGTCACAGTGTCCAACACAGGAGCCGTCCGCCATGGAGTTTAAGCGCATTGCCGTTGACACGTCCAAGTCCGTTTTCACCCTGCACGGGGTGGACGAGCACGGCCGCCCAGTTCTGCGCCAGGACCTGACCCGCGCTCGGTTCGAGACGTTTCTGGCCAAGCTTTCGCCCACAGAAGTGGTGCTGGAAGCGTGCGGCAGCTCTCATCATTGGGGCCGGGTTGCGCAAGCTTTGGGACACACGGTGCGGCTGATCCCGCCGCAATACGTCAAGCCGTTCGTCAAGCGCGGCAAGAACAATCGCAACGACGCGGAGGCGATTGGCGAGGCGGCTTCCCGCCCCACCATGCGCTTCGTGCCAGTGAAGCCTGCCGAGATGCAAGCTGAGGCGATGGACCTGAGTGCCCGGGACCTGCTGGTGCGACAGCGAACGCAGCTGGTGAACGCCGTGCGTGGCCATGCGGCGGAGTTCGGCATCATCGCGGCGAAAGGCATGGCCCAGGTCGAGCCGCTGCTGAGCAAGATCGTGGGTTCCGACATGCCGCAGGCCGCAAAGGAAACGCTGGCCCAACTGGGCCGATGCATCGCACAACTCGACGCACAGTTGGCGGAGGTCAATCAACGCCTGGCCGCGCAACACAAAGCCAACCCGGTCAGCCAGCGCCTGGCGGCGATCCCCGGCGTCGGGCCGCTCACGGCGTTAACGGTGGCGATGAAGGTCGACGCGGGCCAGTTCGAATCCGCCCGCCACTTCGCGGCCTGGCTTGGCCTGACGCCCAAGGAGCGATCCACGGGCAGCCGTCAGTCTCTTGGCAGCATCAGCCGAGCTGGCAACGAGAGGCTGCGCCAATTGCTGGTTGTGGGTGCCATGGCGGTGATCAGCCATGCCAAGCCAGGAAGCAAAACGGCCAGCCCTTGGCTGCTGCAATTGCTGGAGCGCCGGCCGCGCAAGGTGGCGGCAGTCGCTCTGGCCAACAAGATGGCCCGCACCGTGTGGGCCATGATGGCGAACGACACGGCCTACCGGCGCATGCCGCAAGCCGCCTGACCGTTCGTCGTCGCCGAGGAGCAAAAGGGCAAACGGTGAAGATGGCAAACGGTCGAACCGACGAACAAGACACCCCGTGTGTTGCAAAGGCATCTCGATGCCGCCTCCGTGTTTGGGGCTTGTTCGGCGAAACCCATCTGGGCCAGCGGTCATGCAGCCGCGTCAAAGGCCGGACACATGACCGCACTCGTTCCGTGGGCCAGATTACACATCACCCCTTGCGCTCCAGGGGCCGTCCACACATGCAACACGGCCAAGCAGGCGCCTTTTCAGCCCTCCACCAGCACGATACCCAAGTGCCGCGGACCGTTGGCGCCACGGACGTAGCTGCGCTCCGTGCGTTCTTGGTTTTTCAGCCCAATCGATGGCGCGTTCTACAGGCCGACCGGGTTCTACCACCCGTTCACCCGGTCCCACATCGCGACAACCTCGTCCCCGCCGTCGACGACGTAACAGCGCTCGTGGGCGGCAGCGGTCATGCAGGCGTGGTTGGGAGCGATGCGGACCAGGCTGCCAATGGGCAGTGGCGGAAACGGCTGGGCGGGATCGAGGGCGACCACGCCATGCTCCTGGTAGGCGCTCGCAACCGTCGCATGTCCGTAGGCGCGCGTGCCGTCGGCCCCAAGAAGCAAGCCGAATCCGTAGTCGACCGGGCCGGCCTCGGTGCTGCGGTCCTTGGATAGCGCGAGGCCGCCGGCGTCGACCAGGATGCGGTGCTCGGCGACACGGCGGCCGATGACGCTGGCCAGCACGGTGACGGCGATGTCGCCCAGCCCGTGGGTGTGGATGCCGGCCTGGAACAGGTCGCCGAACATGTGGACGCCGGCGCGCAGCTCCGTCACGCCGTCCAGGTGCCGCGCGTGCCGGGCGGTGGGCGAGCTGCCCATCGACACGATGCCGACCCTGTGCCCGGCGGCGCGCAGCC
>CAXTUQ010000801.1:0-2464 GCA_964247405.1 uncultured Acetobacteraceae bacterium | reverse complement strand
GCCAAGTGCTGGCCCGGCTGACCGGGGACGCCGAGGCGGGCGGGCGCGGCAGCCTCGAATGCGAGCTTTACCCGGTCGCTCCCGGCCTGGCCGACGCGGCGGCGCTGCTGGGCCGCGCGCTGGCCCGCATCGCCGAGCCGCTCAAGATCCTGGTGCAACGCCTGGGCCAGAAGCTTGAGGACGGGGCGGAGGAGCTTGAAACCGCCCAGCGCAACCGGATCGAGGCGGCGCGGCGTTCGGTCAAGCGCCGGGCGCTCGACCGGTTGGCGGCCTGGACGGCCATGCTGGACGCCGTGGGCGCGGCGGCGCCGGAGCCGGGCACCCGGCCGCAGCACGTGCACACCCTGCATCTGGACCGGCGGGATGGCGCGGACCGCGACGTGGGGCTGCACCGGCATTGGCTCGACCCCACGGTGCCCTTCGCGCATGTCCTGGCGGCGCCGGCGCACGGCTTGCTGATCACTTCCGCCACGCTGCGGGACGCGGGCGATAGTGATGGGGGCGACGGCGTAGGCGGCGAGGCAGGCTGGCCCGCGGCGGAGGCGCGGGTGGGGGCCGGGCACCTGCCCTCCCCGCCCCTGCGCGTTTCGGTCGCAAGCCCGTTTGACTACGCCGCGCAGACCCGGGCCTTTGTCGTGACCGACGTGGCGCCCGGCGACCCCGGCGCGCTTGCCGCTGCCTACCGCGCGCTGTTCCTGGCATCCGGCGGCGGCGCCTTAGGGCTGTTCACCGCCATCCAGCGGCTGCGGGCCGTGCATGCCCGCATCGCGCCGGAGCTTGAGGCGGCGGGCATCCCACTGCTCGCGCAGCATGTGGACGCGATGGACAACGCGACGCTGGTGGACGTGTTCCGGACGGAGCTTGACAGTTGCCTGCTGGGCACCGACGCGATGCGGGACGGCGTCGATGTGCCGGGCCGCGCGCTGCGGCTGGTGGTGTTTGAGCGGGTGCCTTGGCCCCGCCCGGACATCCTGCACCGCGAGCGCCGGGCGCATCTGTCGGGCGGCGATCCCAAGGGTTACGACGACAGCAAGGCCCGGCTGCGGCTGCGCCAGGCCTTCGGCCGATTGGTGCGGTCCGCAACCGACCGCGGCGTGTTCGTGCTGCTGGACCGTCGCGCCCCGTCCCGCTTGCTCACCGCCTTCCCGCCCGGCGTGGAAGCGCAGCGCGTGGGCTTGGCCGAGGCGGTGGCGCAGACGCGCGCGTTCCTGGGATAAACGCATCTTGCCTGCTGCGCGTGGAGCAAAGCTCCGTTTTCTTCGAGGACACGCTGCACAGAATGATGCTTCGAACCTGCCATCACGCAGCCGTAGTTTTGCGCTGCAACCAGGCTGGGATACACTGGGCGCGCATAACAGGGAACAAGACATGCTTGTCCGAACCGGACTGGACGCCCAGGAAGCGCTGGTCTGCACCATGGTGCTCGTCGCCGCCGCGGACGGCGCGATCACCGACCGGGAGATCGGCGTGATGGCAGGCCTGGTGCAGACCCTGCCGGCGTTCCAGGACTTCAGCACCGAGCACCTGGAGTTCGCGTCCGACGCGGCGGTGGCCCTGTTGGAAGAGGACGAGGGGCTGAGCCATGCCGGCACAATGATCAGGACGGCGTTGGAGCCGCGGCTGCGCGAAACCGCCTACGCCCTGGCGTGCGAGGTCGTCGCCGCCAACCGCACCACGAGCCAGGCGGTGCTCCGTATGCTTGAACTCGTGCAAGGCGAGCTGCGGTTGGAGCCGCTGGTGGCTGCGGCCATCGAGCGCGGCGTCAAGGCCCGGTATCAGACGACCGAGCGGGCGGATTGACGGCGATGCCGGCCTACCTGGTTGCCCAGATCGACGTGCACGACCCGGCAGGGTTCGAGGAGTACCGTGCCCGCGTCGCGCCGGTGGTCGAGGCATACGGCGGCCGTTACCTGGTCCGCACGGACCAGCTGGAAGCGCTGGAAGGCGCGGCGCCGAGCGGTCGCCTGATCATCCTGGAGTTCCCGTCCACCGATGCCGCCCGGCGCTTCTACGGCTGTGCCGACTATGCGCCGCTGCTGCGGCAGCGGCTGGCCAGCGCGGCGTCCGGCATCGTATTGGTGGAGGGTTGCTCGCCGGGCTAGGTCGATTCGCCGTTGATCGGGGGCATCGCGGCGGCGGGAACAGGACGAGCCTTGGCGCGTTGTCGGCAAAACCATGGAGCGGCTGCATGAGCGAGAGCGGTGCGAAGGCGGGACCGGGGCAAGAGGAAACGGTGCATGAAGTCCAAGGCGTGTTTCCGGACGACGCTACGATGCAGGGCGCGTTGTCGCAACTGACCCTGGCGGGGTATGACCGGGCCGATTTCAGCTTGCCGGAGGAACAGTCCGCGAATGAGCTGGTGACGCCGAATGAAAGCGCGGAGCCGCCCACCGACGACGCGGACAAGCGGCAGTTGCGGACGATGGGCACGAGCATGGCGGGCTATGCCGGCGCCGTCGCGGCG
>CAXTUQ010000800.1:0-2464 GCA_964247405.1 uncultured Acetobacteraceae bacterium | reverse complement strand
CCCTCTGCTGCGAGGCGGAGCAGGTCGTGGATCGCCTCAAGGGTGAGCTTGGTCCTGACAACATCACGCGGCAGCGGGCACAGGCTCGCCACCGCCGCCGCAAGCCGCAGCACTGTGCCGCTACGGTGGGCGACATGAACATAGCCGCTCGCGCCCGAGCGGGCCGACGCGAAGCGGCGTCCATAGAGCGGGTGCCCGGGATCGGTGACGGTGATCGCCTCAATCACCTCCGCTTCCGGATAGCTCCCCAGAATATCAAGATGTAGGCTCTTATGACCAGGATCGCGTCTACGACAGCGTCGCCCAGCGCCACCCTGAAGCGACTGTCGTCGTCCCGCCGCGCGCGACCGCCGTGCCCAGCGACACGGCCGAGACTGTGCCCACGCAGCGCGACGGCCACGTCCAGCACATTGCCGAGCACGGGCGCATGGCGTGGCAGAACGCGTCTGGATACAACAGGCGCGCCTGGGTCGAAGCCGCCATGAACAGGTGGAAGCAGGTGATCGGCGGCGAGTTGCGCGCGCATACGGACGAGCGCCGGGCGACCGAGGTGGCGGTCGCCGTCCATGCGCTCAACCGCATGCTCGAGCTGGGACGCCCAAGCTACGTCCGCGCATTCATACCCTGATCCCTGCACCACGCTGGCGGGAGCAGCAGGACCGGGGGCGGAGACGGTCGGCAAGCCGTTCCCGCTGGAGGTGCTGGCGGAGCGGATCGGGGCGGTGCTGGAAGCGGCGCGGTCCAGCCGGGGCTGACCGCCGCAGCGTGGCTGCGGGATGAGGCCCCGGCCTTGCCGCCGCCAAAATCCGACCCTGTTCCCAGAAAACTTCACGGCGGCCAGAATAATCCAACGCCTGCTCCGGTCTGCACTGCGGGACCACCCGCCATCACGGAGCAAAGCCATGGACACCCTGCATCACTGCCCTGTCACCCCGGCTGCCGCCGCGCCCAACGATGACGCATCGGGCGGTGACGCGCCCGGCGCCGCATCCCGCCGCGGCCTGCTCAAGTGCATGGTTTGGGCCGGCACGGGCGTGCTCTGGACGGTGAGCGGCGGGGTGCCGCGTTCCCGCCTGCTCGGCACCGCAGAGGCCGCAACGCCCGGCGATGCCGCCGCCCCCGGCGCCGGCGATTTCTGCTTCGTGCAGATCAGCGACAGCCACATCGGCTTTTCCAATGCGCCGAACACGGACACCCCGGGCACGCTGCGCGAGGCGGTCGCGCTCGTGGCCCGGCAGAAGGGCGGCGCCTCGCTCATGCTGCACACCGGCGACGTGAGCCAGCTTTCCAAGCCCGCGCAGTTCGACACCGCCGAGCAGATCATCCGCGGCGCCGGCCTCGACGTGCACTACGTGCCCGGCGAGCACGACGTGCTCGTGGACGACGGCAAGCCGTTCTTCGAGCGCTTCACCCCGGGCGCCGCGCGGGGCTGGTACGCTTGGGACCAGCAAGGCGTGCACTTCGTCGCGCTCAACAACGTGCAGGACCTCAAGGCGGGCGGCCTCGGCAACCTCGGCGCCGAGCAGCTCGCCTGGCTGGAAAAGGACCTGGCCGGCCGCCCGGCAAGCCAGCCGGTCGTGGTGTTCGCCCACGTGCCGTTGTGGACCGTGAGCCAGGAATGGGGCTGGGGCACGGACGGCGGCGCGCAGGCGCTGGCGCTGCTGCGCCGCTTCGGCTCGGTGACGGTGCTGAACGGCCACATCCACCAGGTCATGCAGAAGGTGGAGGGCAACATCGCCTTCCACACGGCGTGCTCGACGGCGTTCCCGCAGCCCGCGCCGGGCACGGCGGCCTCGCCGGGGCCGATCAAGGACCTGCCCGCCGGGCGGCTGCGCTCCACCCTGGGCGTGACCCGGGTTTCGCGCGTCCAGGGCCGGTCCGGGCTGGCCATCATCGACACGCCGCTCGGGGCTTGAGCCGATGCCGTGGAGAGCTGCCATGCTGCGACGCACTTTCCTCGCCGCCGTTCCGGCCGGCATTCTTCTGGCCGTCTCCACGCGTGCGGCCCCGGCCGCCGCCGAGGCGCAGGTCACGATCGACAACTTCTCGTTTTCGCCCGCCGAGCTTGCCGTGGCGGCGGGCACGCGCGTGACCTGGACCAACCGCGACGACATCCCGCACACGGCCGTGGACCGCGACGACCCGCGCAGGATGAAGTCGCCGCCGCTGGACACGGGCGAGAGCTTCGCTTTCACCTTCGAGCGGCCCGGCACCTACCATTACTTCTGCTCCCTGCACCCGCACATGCAGGGCACGGTGATCGTGCGATGAGCGCGGGCGTGGGCGATGCCGGCCATCCGGCCGGCCCCGCGGTCGCGGGGCCGACCGCCGAGGCGGCGCGGGGTTGGGCCGCACCCATGCGGGCGATGCACTGGGCGACGGCCGTCCTGCTTCTCGGGGCCTACTGCGCGGTCTGGGCCATCAGCGCTGCCGCGACGGGCGCGGAAGCGGCCTGGCTGACGAT
>CAXTUQ010000799.1:0-2469 GCA_964247405.1 uncultured Acetobacteraceae bacterium | reverse complement strand
CGGGTGGCCGGGGCAAGGGGTGGGTCGCGCCGGCCGCTGCGCTGGGCCGGGCGCGATCCCGCCGCAAGCGTGGCGCCCTTGCCCCGGCCACCCGGCCGCGGTCGGGCGGCGGCAGGTTTCCAGAACAGGAGACCGGACAAGGAGATCCCGGCCATGAGGATGATGTCGAGTTCAACCACTCCATTCGACCACGGCGAGGCCCAACGCGAAGGCTGGGACGTGTTCAAGTGCATGCCGGACGCCGAAGGACGGCCGCAATACCAGCTCCAGCACCTGGATGCGCCCGAGCACGGCGAGCCGGTGTTCAGCGGGAACGAGGAAGTCTGGCAGCACGTCGTCGCACGCGCCCACGCCGGCTCCGCCCTGCACCGGGCGGCGCTCGATGCGGTCGACGACACCGAGCGCATGCTGATCGAGGCCGCGTGCGGCGCCTGCTAGCGCCCCCTTCCGCCTGCCCCACCCCGCATCAATGGAGTTTCCACCATGGCCAGCGACATGGATTGGACCGAGGAGGCGATCGCGCGCCTGGGCGCCTTCTGGCGAGACGGCCACAGCACGGCCGAGATCGGCCGGCGCATGGGCATCAGCAAGAACGCGGTGGTCGGCAAGCGCACCGCCTCGGCTTGCCAATCCGCCCGAGCCCGATCCCGGGTAAGGGCGCCAACAGCACGTCGCGCCCGCCCGCGCCGGCACGGACCCGCAGCCTGGGCCAGCCGCAACCGCGCGCGGCCACGGACAGCTTGCCCCCACAGCGCCCGCCGCGTCCTCTGGCGGCACCTCAAGCACCGCCCACGCGCGGAGACCCTTTGCTGCCTCAGCCTGCCCTGGCCAAGCCGGAGGAGCCGGCTCCCTCCCGCCCCGCCAAGCGCCAGCCATGCTGCTGGCCCATCGGCCACCCCGGCAGGCCCGGGTTCCGGTTCTGCGACGCCGACGCGATGCCTCGCAAGCCTTACTGCGCCGAGCACGCCGGGCTCGCCTACGTCGAACCCGAGGCCACGCGCGACCCCAACCAAACCGCGCAGCCCGCGCAGATCGCGCGTCGGTTTCGCTGATTTGCACGGCACGGCCGCGGCCTCGACCCGTCGCAGCGGCGTGGGCTGACCCGCACGCCCTGACCGCCTGACCGCCGGCTGCGCGCCGGCCCGATCCGCCGTCCACTCCACCCGCACCGCGACCCCGACTGCTTTGCGCAAATCGCGACGCGATTTCGCTGAGGCAGCCGGGCTTTCGGCGCTTGCCCGACAGGACCCCGCACGATGCCCGACCCGACATCCTTCCAGCTCACGCTGTCCTTGTTCGACACCACCGCCCTGTCCGGCGGTGACTTCACCCTCAATGCGCCCATGGGCGGCCTGCTCTACCGCGAGCCGGAGGACGACGATCCCGACGACACGCCGCCCGCCCCGGCCGCGGCGCGCGTGCCTCCGCGCAACTGGCGGCTCGCGGGCGACCGCATCCTGGCCCAGGGCTGGAAGGCCCGCGCCGCCGACAACGTCCAGGCAATCCGCCTGGCCGAGGCCATCACGGGCGAGGACCGTCACGCCACGGCCGAGGAGCAGGAGGCGCTGTCCCGCTTCACGGGCTTCGGGGCGAGCGAACTGGCCAACAGCCTGTTCCGCCGTCCCGGCGAGGCGTTCCGGCCGGGCTGGGAGGACCTGGGCACCGAGCTGGAGCAGATCGCCACGCCCGAGCAGATGGCCGGCCTCGCGCGGGCCACGCAGTATGCCCACTACACGCCGGAATACATCGTGCGGGCCATCTGGGGCGCGGTGACGCGCCTGGGCTTCGGCGGCGGCACGGTGCTGGAGCCGGGCTGCGGCACCGGGCTGTTCCTGGCGCTGATGGAGGCGCTGGTGGGCAGGACCGCGTTCACCGCGGTCGAGATGGACCCGTGCACGGCGCAGATTGCGGCCCTGCTGCACCCGGACGCTTGGGTGCGGAACGAGGACTTCACCAAGGCGCGCATCGCCGAAACGTTTGAGCTGGCCATCGGCAATCCGCCGTTCTCCGACCGCACGGTCCGGGCCGGCGACCCCGCGGGCAAGCTCGGCCTGTCCTTGCACGACTACTTCATCGCGCGCTCGGTCGAGCGGCTGAAGCCGGGCGGCCTGGCGGCCTTCGTCACCAGCCGCTTCACCATGGACAAGGCGGACCCGACCGCCCGCGCGCACATCGCCGGCATGGCCGACCTGCTGGGCGCGTTCCGCTTGCCGGAAGGCAGCATGCGCGCCGCCGCGGGCACGGACGTCGTGGTGGACGTGCTGTTCTTCCACAAGCGCGCGGCCGGCACGCCGGGCAACGGTGACGCCTGGGCAGGGCTGGCCGAGGTGCTGCCTGCAGAGGAGGGCGAGGACGCGCTCGCGGTCAACCAGTGGTTCGCCGACCATCCCGCCGCCGTGCTGGGCCTGCACGGTCGCACGAGCGGGCCGTTCGGCCCCACCTACACCTGCCATTACTGCCCCGACGTGT
>CAXTUQ010000798.1:0-2469 GCA_964247405.1 uncultured Acetobacteraceae bacterium | reverse complement strand
GGTTCTCCCGCGCTTTGCGTGGATCATAGCGGTTTGGCACCGATGTTTGGGAGCGGCGGCAGCCGTGCCCATAGAACAAGGCATGAACGAACTTTGTCCCATGCCGGGCTGCCGCGTCGAGGCGATCGCGCCGGACGGCCCCAACCTGCTTCGCATTGCCGCCCACGGCATCCGGCCCGGCGGTCGCTGCCCGGATTGCGGGCGCGCGAGCCGTGCCGTGCACAGATTCCATGAGCGTGGATAGCGGCCCGCTCCCTGGCAGAGTGGGGTTGCGGACCTCACTCTGGAGATGACGATGCGAGCTGCCGACCAGCAATCTCACGACCCGGTTGCCACCCATGCCGACCTTGGCGCGATTGCCGTCTCATTGGAACTCAGTCGCTCGACTTGGCTGGTCACCTCTCTTTCGCCCGGCAGCGGCGAAAGGATGTCGAGCCATTCGGTGCCCGGCGGCGACATCGCCGGACTGCTGCGGCGGTTCTCGCAGCTGCAGGACAAGGCGGAACGGCGCACGGGACGCCGCGCCCCGGTAACCGTCATCCAGGAGGCGGGCTTGGACGGGTTCTGGATCCACCGCGCGCTGCAGAACGAGGGGATCGAGAGCCACGTCGTCGACGCGGCCTCGGTCGCGACCTCGCGCCGACGCCGGCGGGCGAAGACGGACCGCATCGACGGCGAAGCACTGGTTCGAGCCCTGCTGGCCTACAAGCGCGGCGAGCCGCGCGTTTGCGCGATGGTCCAGGTCCCGGCGCCGGACGAGGAGGACCGTCGCCGGGTCTCGCGCGAGCGCAAGACGCTGACCGCCGAGCGGGTCGAGCACGTGAACCGCATCAAAGGCCTGCTGTTCGCGCAAGGCATCACGTATGAGCCGCTGCACCGCAACCGGCGGCAGCGGCTGCAGGAACTCCGCACCGGCGACGGCCGCCCGCTGCCAGAGCACCTGCTGCGGCAGATCAGCCGCGAGCTCGACCGTTTGGAGCTGCTTCTTGAGCAGGTCAGGGCCGTCGAGGCCGAGCGAGATGCCCTGCTCGCCGCGGCAAAGGAGGCAAGCGTTCCGACGCCGGCGGCGATGCTGATGGACCTCAAGGGCATCGGTGCGGAGTTCGCCATGGTGCTTTGGTCGGAAGGGTTGTTCCGGACGTTCGGCAACCGGCGACAGGTTGCAGCCTATGCCGGACTGGCACCGACACCCTGGCAGAGCGGGACGGTCGACCGAGAACAGGGTGTCGGCAAGTCCGGGAACCCGCGGCTGCGATCGACCATGCTGCAGCTCGCGTGGCTGTGGCTGCGGCACCAGCCAGGGTCCGCGCTCAGCCGCTGGTTCCACGAGCGCGTCAGCCGCAACGGCGGACGCCTGCGCAAGACCCTGATCGTCGCGGTTGCGCGCAAGCTTCTGGTGGCCCTCTGGAAATATGCCACCGCGGGGGTTGTTATCGAGGGCGCCACAATGCGGACCGCCTGACCGCGGCCTGCAACCCAATCACGCCATCTACCGGAACCTGATCAGTTCCGGCGGATCCAGGTGGGCGACCGTGATAGCGACATGGCCTGAACAGCCGATTCACAGATTGGTCCCGCCCTCCTGAGCCCTTGCCCGCCGCAAGCGGGATGTTGGTGCAGCCGTAATGCACGGCGACCGTATGTGAGTTTGACACGTGCACCGGAACGGGCGCGGGTCATGGAACGGGCTCAGACCTCGGATCAGAGACAGCAACGGAGATGCGCCCACGACGCCGTGAACCAAGCACCCTTGCCTCAAAAGCGCTCATGTGAGCCGCTATCGCCGGCATCCGGCTGACCTGCCTTCGCTCGGACGCCGGGTCCATGTCGGGCTGCGAGCCAGGCGGTTTTACTGCCGAAACGCCAAGTGCGCCCGGCGCACCTTTGCCGAGCGCCTGCCGGAGCTGATCACCCCCCATGCGCGCCGGACCAGCAGGCTGGCCGAGGCACAAAGCCAGGTCGGTGCGGCGTTGGGCGGCGAAGCAGGGGCGAGACTGCTGCAGCACTTGGCCATGCCGGTGAGTGCCGACACGGTGCTGCGCCTGGTCCGTCGCTTGCCGTTGCCCGCACCAGAGCCGCCGCGGATTGTGGCCGTGGACGATTGGGCGATGCGCAAGGGCCGGACCTACGGCACGATCGTGGTGGACCTGGAGCGCCGGCGCGTGATCGACCTGCTGCCCGACCGCACCAGCACCACAGTCGCGGACTGGCTGCGGCAACGCCCGAACATCGAGGTCGTCGCCCGCGATCGCTCGACGGAGTATGCGCGCGGCGCTGCCCTGGGCGCGCCCGGTGCCGTGCAAGTGTGCGACCGCTGGCACCTGCTGGCCAACATGCGCAAGGCGGTCGAGCGCTGGCTGCACAGCGCCCATGCCCGGCTCCGGTGCTTGCCGGCGTTTCCGGCCGGCGCCGCGGAGGCCACCCCCGCTCCCGCCCGCCGCGACCGCGCTTTCCCGCGCAGCGCGCCCG
>CAXTUQ010000797.1:0-2479 GCA_964247405.1 uncultured Acetobacteraceae bacterium | reverse complement strand
CGCCGGCACCGCGGGGCCGCCCATCTGCGCCACCAGGCCGTCATAGCGCCCGCCGGCCATGACCGTGCCCTGCGCGCCCAGCTTGTCCGTCACGAACTCGAAGGCCGTGTGGTTATAGTAGTCGAGGCCCCGCACGATTCGCGGGTTCTCGCGGAACGGCACGCGCAGCCGGGTCAGGTGCGCGCGCAGGCCGTCGTAGAAGGCGGCGGCCTCCGGCGTCAGCACGGCGTGGATGGTGGGCGCATCCGTGACCAAGGCGCGGTCGCCCGGGTCCTTGCTGTCCAGGATGCGCAGCGGGTTGCGCTCCAGCCGGTCCCGGCTGTCTGCCGAGAGCGCCTCCCGGTGCGCGCTGAAATGCGCCACCAGCGCCTCACGGTACGCGCCGCGGCTGGCGACGTCGCCCAGCGTGTTCAGCTCCAGCACCGCGTCCCCGTCCACACCCAGCGCCTGCAAAATCTGCCAGCCCAGCGCGATGACCTCGGCGTCCGCCAGCGGCTCCGACGGGCCGATCAGCTCCGCGCCGATCTGGTGGAACTGCCGGTAACGGCCTTTCTGCGGGCGCTCATGCCGGAACATCGGCCCGGCGTAGAACACCTTTTGCGGCAGGGACTGCGTCAGCCCGTTGCTGACCAGCGCGCGGCACACCCCGGCGGTGTTCTCCGGACGCAATGTGATGCTGTCGCCGCTGCGGTCCTCGAAGGTGTACATCTCCTTCGTCACCACGTCCGACGTGTCGCCCAGCGTGCGGGCGAACACGCGGGTATCCTCGAAAATGGGCGTGGCCCATTCCTCCAGCCCGTACAGCCCGGCGACGCGCCGGGCGGTGTCGACTACGTGGGCGTGGCGGCGCTGCTCCTCGCCGATCAGGTCCCGTGTGCCGCGGACCGGCTGCAGGTCGGCCATGCTACTCCGCTGCGACCTTCGCGGGCGCCGCCGCAAGCTCCGCAGCCCGGCGCTCCACGGTTTCGACGATGTGCTCCACCATGCCGCCGCCCTCAATCGTGTGGTCGGTGCGCCCGGCGTGGTACACCATATGCCGCCCGTTGCCGCCGCCGGTCACGCCGATGTCGGTCATCAGCGCCTCGCCCGGGCCGTTCACCACGCAGCCGATGATGGACAGCGTGATCGGCGTCTTGATGTGCGACAGCCGCTGCTCCAGCGTCGCCACCGTCTCGATCACGTTGAAGCCCTGCCGGGCGCAGGACGGGCAACTGACGATCTTCACGCCCCGGTGCCGCACGCCGAGCGACTTCAGGATGTCCCAGCCGACATGGACCTCCTCCTCCGGCTCCGCCGAGAGCGAGACGCGCAGCGTGTCGCCGATGCCGGCCCAGATCAGGCTGCCCAGGCCAATCGCCGACTTCACGGTGCCCGCGCGCTTGGTGCCGGCCTCGGTGATGCCGATGTGCAACGGGTGGTCGCACACTTCGGCGAGCTGCTGGTACGCCGCGACCGCCATGAACACGTCGGACGCCTTCACGCTGATCTTGAACTCGTGGAAATCGTGGTCCTGCAGGATCTTGGCATGCTCCAGCGCGCTTTCCACCAGCGCCTCCGGGTTCGGCTCGCCGTACTTCTCCAGCAGGTGCCGCTCCAGGGACCCAGCATTGACGCCGATGCGCATGGAGCAGCCGTGGTCGCGCGCCGCCTTGATGACCTCCCGCACCCGGTCGGCGCTGCCGATGTTGCCGGGGTTGATGCGCAGGCACGCGGCGCCGCTTTCCGCCGCCTCGATGGCCCGGCGGTAATGGAAGTGGATGTCGGCGACAATCGGCGCCGAGACCTGCCGCACGATGTCCTTGAGCGCCAGCGCGCTCTCCTGGTCCGGGCAGGACACGCGGACGATATCGACCCCGGCCTCCTCCGCCCGGCGGATCTGCGCCACCGTGCCGGGCACGTCGGTCGTGAGCGTGTTGGTCATGGTCTGCACGGTGATCGGCGCGTCGCCGCCGACCGGCACGGGACCCACGTGGATCTGGCGTGACTTGCGGCGCTCGATCTGCTGATACGGGCGATAGCTCATGCTGGCTCCCCGCGCCGGACCTCCGGCGCTTCCGTCTATATATACAACTGCCCAGGATCGCTTCTACTGCGCCATGCGCAGCGGTGCTTCTACTGCGCGGGGGGGCGTGCCGTCGAGGCGGCCTTGGCGATTTCGGCTTTCAGCCCGTCCGGCTCCAGCGCGATGTCGCGCCGCACGGCGCCGGGCGGCCCCAAAGAAGGCGTCGCCTCGCCATCGACCAGCAGCTCCGTGCCGCCGGCATTGCCGGTGGTAAGCAGCAGCGCCGGCCCCTTCGGCACCGCCCAGGACTCGCCCCCGCGCATGACGCGGTTCAGCAGGACGTGGCCCCCGCGCTCCCGGACCTGCACCCAAGCGTCGGCGTTGGCCCGCAACAAGACCCGGCTGTCCTCGCTGGGAGGGGCGGCCGGCGGCGGCGGGAGCGGCGCGACCGCCAGCGGCGGGACCACAGGCTCATTC
>CAXTUQ010000796.1:0-2479 GCA_964247405.1 uncultured Acetobacteraceae bacterium | reverse complement strand
GCGCCGGGCCGACCGCCGGGTCCTTGTGGTAGTCGATGCCGGACGCCGCGACCGCGCGCTCCACCGCCGCCTCAGACAGGGCGCCCCCACGGTCCACGGCGGCGGCCTCGGAAAATTCCATCAGCTCGCGCTCGATCCTGACCTGCACGGTGTTGGTGACGCGCGTCCTCATGCGGGCCTGCGCCGCGTCATCGTCGCGCACCTTGACGGCCATCTCGCCCACGATCAGGCCGGCGTGCTCGCCATGCAGGGTGATGCCGCGCTGCTCCACTTCGCGCACCACGGCGTCGATGGCGTCCTTGCGCGACAGCCCGGTGCCCGGCAGCCCGTTGCCGATCAGGCTGCGTCCCGCCCAGGTGCGGATCACGCTCAGGTTCAGCACGGCAGCGGTGGCGAACTCTTCCTCCACATGGCAGATGGTGAACCGGGCCGCCTGGTCGATCATTTCCTCACGGGTCAGCGCGGGCGGAGCCTCGCCCGTGATCGCCGTCGTGTGCTGCCAGCCGATGCGCTCGGCGTGCTCGCGCCACAGCTCGCGGTCGCTTTTGCCGTCGAACTTCTCCAGCCGGGTGTGCTGGGCCGTGGTGCCGAGCAGGGCGAGCTTGCGCTCCGCCGGCAGCGCGTCCCAGTCCAGGCCGTGGCGCTGGGCGTAGTCCTTGGCATTGCGCACGGTCGCCTTGTGGCCCTTGGAGAACGCCTCGCAGGCGAACTCGGGGATGGCTTCGATGACCGCTGCCGCGTCGCCCTTGTTGTAGCGCACCCTGATGCCGAGCGCCTTCAGCTCGTCTGCGAGCCGTCCCTGGAAGACGGCGCCGAACTGATGCACCCGTTCCTGCATCTCGGCCGTGTCCAGGGAGCCGACGTGGCCGTCCGCGGTCACGACGAGGTTGAACATGGCGTTGTGGATGTGGGTCTGCGGGTCGCCCGGCACGGGCACGTCCATGACGTAGGTCTGCCCGTCCGGCCCGTCCTGCACCGCAAGCGTCGGCCGGGCCGTGAAGTGCATGAACGAGGCCCAGCCCACCTCGCCCGGCTCGGCCCCGTGCTGGCCGCCATCGCCGCGTCGCGCCCAGCCGAGTTCGCCCGCGATGGCGCGCATGGCCTCGTCGTTGGCCCGCCACACCGCCTGGATGATCGCTGCCTTCTCCGCGTCGTCGCGGGCGAACTCTATGGCCAGCGTGACCGACTTGTCCGGGGATGCTGTGAAGTCGTAGGCCGAGATGCTGCGCTTGTTCTTGGTCCAGGCCTCCCCCGTGTCAGCACGTCTTGCCTCGAACAAACGTTCCAGTGCTTCGTCGCCGGGTGCCAGGCTCGGGTTGATGCCCAGCGCCTGCGCGACCGCCGGCGCCATGTCGGGCCGCCAGGACGCGCGGGGGTCGCGGCCGACGTAGTAGTTGGCCAGCCTGCGGCCGGCGTCGTCCAAGGCCGTGCCTTCGGACAGGTAAGCGCGGATCAGCTTGCCCTTGGATGCGGCGCTGATCTTGCGGAAGGAGATCATGCCGTGCCTCCCCCGCGGCCGTTCCGCGGCGTGGCACCTGCCGGCTCGTCCGCGGGCGGGAACGCATCGGCGATGGCCTGCACCACCGACAAGGGCAACGCCATGACCGCCCTGCTCACCGTGTCGCTCACGTCCTTGAGCAAGTAGTTTTGCTGGTCCATGCGGACGATCATCTCGGCCAGCAGCTCGTCCAGGCCGGGGCCGCCCTTCTTGGGCTTCTGCTCCGGGGTCAGCAGCTCGATCAGCCTGGCCTGCTGCTCGGCGATCATGCGGACGCGCTCGTCCATGCTGCGCTGGCCCCGCCCAATCTCAAGTTGATTTTGCTCTACCCTCGATACCGCTTGCGTCAGTTCTGCGAGCATCGCCCTGGCTCCTTTCTGGAGCCGTCAGCATGGGGCAGTCGGACGCGAGTGGGTTCTGCCCCTTCCTCATCCGAGGGCGGATGCAATGGTGTATACGCTCCTTTGCTGTCCATAAGCCGTCCACGATCCGTCCTGAAGCCGTCCATAAGCTGTCCGTAACCCGTCCTGAACCTGGCGGCGACTTCTTGATTTGTTCCTTGTGCCACTCGCGTCCGCTCCAAGTAGCGATGAGGCATGAGCAAGAAGCCGACGTTGCACGAAGCGGTGCTGGAGGCCCTCGTCCAGGGGCCGGAGCGCTCGCCGTTGTTCTGGTGGATGTACAACCACCATGCCGCCCTTGAACGAACCTGGGCCGGACAACGCGTCAACTGGCTGAACTTCTGTAAGCAGATGGCAGCGATAGGGATCACGGATCAGACAGGTAAACCGCCGACCCGGCCAACGGCGGTGAAAACCTGGGATCGTGTCCGTCAGCAAAAAGCACGGGAGCAGGCGGCGCGGGACAAACGACAACGGGCACGTGCTCGCGACCCGGAGCGCGGGGCGAATGCGGACCGGCCGCCGCCCGTCGTGACGGCACCCACGCCCCGGCCACCCATCCCGTACTATCCGCCGCCAC
>CAXTUQ010000795.1:0-2480 GCA_964247405.1 uncultured Acetobacteraceae bacterium | reverse complement strand
CCGCAGCCCCGGGCGCCGCAGCCCCAGGCGCCGCGCCGGCCGCCAGTCCGCAAGCCCAGCCCGCGGCAGCCAGCTACAACCCAGCCAACGGCATCAGCGGCGCCGAGATCACCGCGATGCTGGCGAACGCCAACGGCACCGGGCCTCAGGTGAAATTCGCCGATTACGACATGCCGGCAGCGCCGGCTCAGAGTTCTCCCAGCACAGGCGGCCAGGTGGCCAGCCTGAGCGCGCAGATGGGAGGCGAGGCGGCCTGACCAGGCCGCTGGATCGGGCGGCCGCGGCCTCGCGGCCCCCTTGAGGACGGACCCGCAAGGTCCGGCAGTCAGCGTCAACATAAACGAAGGAGATTTCGATGTCTGGGACCACTGGCCTTGGTGCGGGCGCAGGAAACGCCGCGGCGACGGACGGCGGCGCTTTGCAGGGCGGAAGCGCGTCGGTCGATAGCGAAATCGCGCAGATGAACGCCGCGTTCGCGCTGGCGACGGAAACCAACCTGAAGATCACGGTGGCCAAGACCGTGGACGGCGCCATCGAGACTGCGGCGCAGCAGCGCCCGAACATCGGCTGACGTGCGAAGGAGCCCGGCCATGCCATCCGGCCGGGCTCCGCCTGCCTCTCCTGTCCAAAGGACCAACACCGTGACCTCCAGCCCGTCCCACGGCCGCCAGGACGAGGCGGCGCTGCTTATTCTCACCGGGCCGCACGCCCAGGTTGCCGTGCCGCTCCGTCAAGGGCCGAACACGGTCGGCGCCGACCCCGGCAGCGACGTCGTGCTCGCCGACGCGCTAATGGCACCGTCCCATTTCACCTTGCGCCGCGCGGATGCCGCGATCCGCCTCCTCGCCACCGGCGGCCCCGTCTCGCTCGGCGGCACGACCGTCGGCCTGGGCGAGTCTGCCCCTTGCCGCGACGGCATGACGTTCCAGGCTGGCGATACGGCATTCCAGCTCACGGGCGTCTCTCCGGCGGCTGCAGCGCGCCGCCGGGCGTCCCGGCCGGCTGTGTTCGCCACCGCCGCGGCCCTCGCCGTCATCGTCCTCGTCTTCCTGGCCCTCAGCGCCGGGGCACGCCAGGGGGCGGCCCCGCCCCTTGCGTCCGCCACGGCCGCGGCGGCGCGCCCCGCCGTGGCGGCCGACGCGCTCCATGCCTTGCAGGAGCGCCTGGCGGCGGCAAACCTCGGCGTGGTCGCGCTCACCGCCCTGGCCGACGGCTCGGTCGAGGCGCGCGGCGAGATCATGCCGCAGCAGATGCCTGCATGGCACGAGCAGCAGCACTGGTTCGACGGCGCGTTCGGCGGCCGTGCCGTGCTGGTCAACCAGGTGACGGCGTCCGCCGCCGCGCCGCCGCTCGCGATCCAGGCGGTCTGGCCCGGCCCGCATCCCTACGTCATCGACGGCGCCGGGCAGAAGCTGTTCACCGGCGCCGCGCTGCGCAGCGGGTGGACGGTGGAGCGCATCGAGGCCGACTGCGTGCTGATCCGGCGCGGCGGCCAGACGCTCGCCGTGCGGTTCTAGCCATGACCGGGGCGCGGCTGGACCGCTTGCTACAGGGCGTCGCCGCCCGGCAGGACCTCGTGCTGGTGGCGCTCCTGGTGCTCACCACCGTCATGATGATCCTGCCGATGCCGACGGTGTTCGCCGACATCCTGATCGCCACCAACATCGCGCTGGCGATCCTGCTGATGATGGTCGCGATCTACATCGCCGGCCCCGTGGAGTTCTCCACCCTGCCGACGGTGATCCTCGTCACCACCGCCTTCCGGCTGTCGCTGTCCATCACCACCAGCCGCATGATCCTGGTCCAAGGCGACGCCGGCGACATCATCCGCACGTTCGGCGAGTTCGTCATCGCCGGCAACATCGTGGTCGGCCTCGTGGTGTACCTCATCATCACGATCGTGCAGTTCGTCGTGATCACCAAGGGCAGCGAGCGCGTGGCCGAGGTGGCGGCGCGCTTCACGTTGGACGCGCTGCCCGGCAAGCAGATCAGCATCGACACCGACCTCAAGAACGGCGACATCGACCAGAAGGAGGCGCGCTCCCGCCGCAGGACCCTGGAAAAGGAAAGCCAGCTCTACGGCGCGATGGACGGGGCGATGAAGTTCGTCAAGGGCGACGCCATCGCCAGCCTCGTCATCATCGTGGTCAACCTCGTCGGCGGCATGGCGATCGGCGTGCTGCAGCGCGGCCTGCCGTTCTCCGAGGCGGTGCAGACCTATTCGCTGCTCGCGGTCGGCGACGGGCTGATCGCGCAGATCCCGGCGCTGCTGATCTCGCTCACCGCTGGCCTCATCGTGACCCGCGTGACCTCAGCGGTCGGCGGCAACCTGGGGCGAGACATGGTGTCGCAGATCACCGCGGACCCCCGCGTGCTGCAGGTTGCCTCCGCCGTGCTCGCCGGGCTGGCCTTCGTGCCGGGCTTCCCGGTGTCCGTGTTCCTCACCCTCGCCGTCGTGCTGGGCGCGGCGGGCTGGGCGC
>CAXTUQ010000794.1:0-2481 GCA_964247405.1 uncultured Acetobacteraceae bacterium | reverse complement strand
CGGCTCGCTGATCGTGGACGCCGTAATGCGGCCGCCGGGTCCCGCCCCCAAGCCCTTGGACGGAACCCTGCTGCGCCGGGTGCTTCTGACCCCCGACGCCCGCCCCCAGCCTTGCCCCTAGCTTCACGATCGTCGTTGAGGACGTTTGACCATGCCGGTGCCCCTCATCCGCCCCAATCCGCCCCGCTTGAGCGAGGCCGCAGCGCGGCTCCGCGAGATCGAGGACAGCGGCGTGTTCAGCAACTTCGGACCTGTCAACACGCAGCTCGAACATGACCTGGTCGCCGGCCTGTTCGCCGGAGAAGGCGCCTGCGTGACGGTATGCAACGCGACGGTTGGGCTGATGCTGGCGGTGCAGCAGGCCATCGGCGCCCGCCCGGCCCAGCGGCAAACTCGCCGGAACGCTCGCGTTCGCGGCTGTCCCCGCGTTTCCGCAAGGCAAACGCCCCGCGTTTCCTCAAGGCCGCGCTTCGCGCTGATGCCGGCCTTCACCTTTGCCGCCGCCGCCCAGGCCGCCATGTGGTGCGGGCTCGTGCCGCTGTTCTGCGACATCGATCCGAAGACCTGGACGGCGTGCGCCGCCGACGAGGAGCGGCTGCTCGCCCGCTACGGCCGCGACATCGCCGTCGTCATGCCGTATGCCACGTTCGGCTATGACCTTGACCTTTCGCGCTATGCAAGGCTGACCCAACGCTACGGCGTGCCGGTGGTGGTGGACGCCGCCGCCTCGCTCGGCACGGCGTCGGTTGATGGCCGCGGGTTCGGGACCGGGTTCAACGGCTCGGTCGTTTACTCGATGCACGCGACCAAGTCGTTCGCCGCCGGCGAGGGCGGGATCATCTACAGCGCAGACCGGGACGCGGTCGCGAGGCTGCGGCAGATGTGCAACTTCGGGTTCGGCCAGCCGCGGACGGCGACCATGCCTGGCCTGAACGGCAAGCTCAGCGAGGTGGGCGCGTTGCTGGCGCACCTGCGCCTCCAGGGATACAAAGAGGTCTTGTCGCACCGGGCGGCCCTGATGCGCGGCTACCGGCAGGCCTTGCCGGAACTGACCTACCAGCCGGAGCGGCCGGGGATGCAGGCGCACCAGTTCGCGCCCGGGCTGCTGCCTCCTGCGCTGGCGCCCTTTCGCGGCGAGATCACGGCGGCGCTGGCCGAGCAGGGCATCGGTTCCGCCAGCTATTTCAGCCCCCACCTGCTGCAGCAGGACTACTTCATCGAGCATGGGGTCGGGCAGGAGCTGCCAGTGACGGACGACGTGGCCAGCCGCGTCGTCACCTTGCCGCTGTTCGACGGCATGACCCAACTCGACCTGATCGAGGTGGCCACCGCGATGCGGCGGGAGCTGATGCGGGTCATGCGGATGGTGGACCGTCGCGGTTCCCGCCGCATCGTGCCGCCAGCCGTGGTCCTGGCCCGGCGCACCCTGCCCAATCGAACGCCCGCGCGGACTTGAGGAAGAAGGCCCTGACATGCGCTACGCCGTCGTTTTCAAAACGTATGCGTGGGATGCGTTCGTGCATCGCCAAGCGTCCCGTTGCCGTGGTGCAACGGGTTCAGGCGACTTCTTCGTCTCGATCGACGAAACCAACGGCCCGGTCGGCCCGGTCCCGTTCGACCGCGTCGTCCGGACCAGCAACGCCGAGATGACCGCCCTGGGATTTGCTGACCGCTTCGAGAAAGGCTCGCTGCTCTGGTGGAACCCGGACTACGTGCACTACCAGTTCCAGGAACGGCATCCCGGATACGATTATTATGTGTTCGTCGAGTATGACGTCGTGGTCCGGACGAGCATCGAGCGCTTGGTCGGGCAGATGGCGGCACGGGGGGCCGACCTGATCGACCTTCCCGTCCGCACGCCCAAGCAGGAGTGGTTCTGGACCATCTTCCATCGGCAAACCTATCCGTTCGAGGACTTGCAGGGTTCGTTGATCTGCCTGACAGCGTTTTCGCGTCGTGCGCTGCAGATGCTGGCGGGGCGGCGCCGGGACATGGCGAGGGATGGCGCCATCCGCTTCTGGCCGATGGCGGAGGTGTTCATCCCGACCGAGGTCGCGCGGGCCGGCTACCCCTCCCTGTCCCTTGCCGAATTTGGCCGGGTGGACCATTACCAATGGTTCCCGCCGGTTCTGGAGGACGACTTGGCCGACCCGGGCGGAGACGCCTTCCTGCATCCCGTGCTCGACCGGAACCGGTATGTCACAGCGATGCTGAAGACGACCACCCGGTTCCGCCACTTCCTGTATCCCCGGAGCATGATGTGGCGGTCGCTCACGCGGTTTCCGAAGCAGGAGTACTTGCCGAAACTGCATGGCGCGGCTTACCGCCGGCTGCGCATGAGCCTCCAAGAGAAACTGCTGCGCCGGCGGCTCCGGCGCAGGTTCGCGTCCGTCGCCGGCAGGTCTGCGGCGGCGACGGAGCGTTGAGTGAAGTTGCCCCGGTTTGATGGAGTGTTGGTGGGCTTTGGTGGTTATGCCTGGG
>CAXTUQ010000793.1:0-2482 GCA_964247405.1 uncultured Acetobacteraceae bacterium | reverse complement strand
ACCCGCGACGTGGACGTGACCTATCGCGCCGGTCAAGGCGACCAAACGGTGTCGCAGCGCTCCCGCTGGTCGGCGGCGGAACGGAAGATGCGGCTCGATACGCCGACGCCGGGCGTTTACGCCATCGTGGACTACGTGGCGGGCACCTTGGCGATGGTCAGCGACCGGAGCCGCGGCGTGCTGGACATGCCGGTGCCGGCGGGCGGGCTGCCCGGCCAGGCCGCCCCGGGCGCCGCCTTCACCCGGCGCGGCAGCAACCAGGTGGCAGGCCTGCCCTGCACCGAATGGGAGACGCGGGACTTGGGAGGCCAGCCGACGCTCACCTGCTTCACCGACGACGGGGTGCTGCTGCAGGCACGGCACGGCGCCCAGGTGCTCGTCCAGGCCACGCGCGTGGCCTACGGCGCCCTGGACCCCGCCGCCTTCGCCGTGCCGCCGTCCTACGCGCATGAGGCGCCCCGGACCGCACCTCCCAGGGGCGGCCGATGAGGCCGGCCCGACCGCATCTGCACCCAATCGCCGAGTGGGCGCCCTGGACGGACCGCCACGGGCGGCTGCACCCGCTGCGCTCCGCGGTGTTCACGCTGCTGCTGCTGCCGGCGGCGTGGCTGGCGCTGCGCTGGCCGCTGGACATGCTGGGCGCCCGCCCGCTCAATGCGGCAGTCCATTCGACTGGCTATTGGACGGCCTGGATCTTCATGGCGTCGCTGGTCGTCTCGCCGGTCAAGGCGCTGCTGGGGACGCCGGGCATCGTGGTCGTCCGGCGGATGATCGGCGTCGCCGCGGCCTGCTACGCCGGCGTGCACCTCGTGCTCTACGCCGCCGACCAGAGCTGGCGTCCTTTGGCGATCGTGACCGAGATCCTGGTCCGCGCCTATCTCACCATCGGCTTCGTGGCGCTGCTGGGGCTGACGGTGCTGGCCGTGACCTCGACCGACGGCTGGGTGAAGCGGCTGGGCCGGAACTGGAAGCGGCTGCACAAGTTTGCCTATGGGTTCGCGGTGCTGGCGTTGATCCACTTCTTCCTGCAATCCAAGGCCGACGTGTCGCAGGCCACGGTCGCGGCCGGCGTGTTCGCCTGGGCAATGATCTGGCGCGTGCTGCCGGCGGGGCGGGATCGCGGGCCGGTGCCGATGGCGGGCCTGGCCCTCGCCGCCGCCTTGGCCGCCCTGGCGTTCGAGTGGATCTGGTATCGCTTCGGCACCCATGTCGATCCGTTCCGCGTGGTGCGCGGGGAGGCGGACCTGTCGTTCGGCCTGCACCCGGCCGGGCTGGTGTTCGTGCTCGGGCTGCTGGCGGCGGGCCTCGCGGAGCTGCACGGCCTGGCGCAGACCCGGTTCGGCGCCGGGCCGGGCTTCACGGTGTTGGTCTATGCGCTCGGTGGGCTAGTGGGCTGGGGCGTCGGGGAAGCCCTGGGCTGGTCGATGGAGGACCTGCTGCCGGAAGGCACGTCGCCGGACGCGCTGACCGCCGCTTCCGTCCTGCTGTTCGCGCTGCTCGGCCTGGCCCGCCACCGGCTGCGCGCCGCGTGGCAGCGCCATTTGCTCGATGCGCTGTGGGCCGGCGCGGCGCTGCTGCCCGTGCTGGCGATGGGCACCGAAAGCCGCGAGGTCGGCATGTATGGCGCCGAGCTGCTGGGGGCGGGCGCCCTGCTGCTGGCGACGGGCCTGTGGACCACGTCCCGCGGCGCTGCGATCATGGTGATCCCGCTCGCGGGCCTTGCGGCCTACCAGGCGTTCGGCCTGTTCTGATCAGGGCGTGAGCGCCTTCGCCGCCGCCATCACCTCCGCGGCGTGGCCCGGCACCTTGACCTTGCGCCAGATGCGGGCAACCCGGCCTTCCGCGTCCACCAGCACCGTGCTGCGGTCGATGCCCATGTAGGTCTTGCCGTACATCGACTTCTCGACCCACGCACCATAGGCTTCCACAACGCCGCCCGGGTCGGACGCCAGCGGGAAGGTCAGGCCGTATTTCCCGGCAAACCGCTCGATGGGCGCCATCGCGTCCTTGGACACGCCGATTACCTCCACCCCGACGCCGCCGAGTTCAGGCAGCGCCTCCTGGAACGCCTGCGCCTCCTTGGTGCAGCCGGGCGTGTCGGCCTTGGGATAGAAGTACAACACGAAAGGCCGCCCGGCCTGGCCGGCGAGGCTGACGGTGCGGCCGCCGCTGGCCGGCATCTCGAAGGGGGGTGCTGCGTCGCCGGGGGCAAGGCTCATTCGGGGCTTCCAATGAGGTTGATGAACGCAGTTCGCACGTCCCGCGCCGCCGCGTCCAGCGCGTCGCGGAGCTGCGGCAACGGCAAGCCCGGCGTGCCGAGCTGCTGCCCCACTGCGCGCCGCAGCAACTCCTCCGCCGCGGGCGGCAAAGCCTGCGCGCGCCCCACGGTGATGCGGACGGTGCTCTGCACCGTGCGCCACAGCCGGTCCGCCCGGATCAGCATGGCCGCCGTGTCGGCCGGCAGCCGCCCGTCATCTGCAAG
>CAXTUQ010000792.1:0-2502 GCA_964247405.1 uncultured Acetobacteraceae bacterium | reverse complement strand
GCCGCGTCCCGCCGGCTCGGCAGGCCCAGTTGCCGCCCGCCGCGCCGGAGCATCGCCACCCCGTCGGACGGCTCGCCCGTCGCGCGCTCCGCCAGCAGCATCACCGCCGTCAGCGCCAGGCCGCCCATCAGCCCGCCGACGACGCCGGCCGCGGCGTCGCGCTTGTCTCGCCGGCTCATGCTCATCCGACCGCCCCAGAAGCGTGGATTTCGGAAGCCAGGATCTTGTCGATGGTGATCGGCATCTCGCGCAGGCGCTTGCCCGTGGCGTGGTAGATCGCGTTGGCGATGGCTGCCGCCGTGCCGACGATGCCGATCTCGCCCAGGCCCTTCACGCCGATGGGGCTGACCTTGTCGTCGTGCTCGTCCACGAAGATCACCTCGATGTCGCGCACGTCAGCGTTCACCGGCACGTGGTACTCGGCGTAGTTGTGGTTCATGAAGCGGCCGAGGTTGTGGTCCGGCATGGTCTCCTCCTCCAGCGCCATGCCGATGCCCCAGACCACGCCGCCGATGACCTGGCTGCGTGCCGTCTTCGGGTTCAGGATCTTGCCCGCCGCCACCGCGTCCACCACGCGCATGACGCGCACGACGCCAAGCTCCTCGTCCACCCGGACCTCCACGAAGACCGCGGAATGGGTGTAGCCGGTGAAGCGGAACTGGTCGATTTTGCTGGGCTGCGCGGTTTCCTCCCCCTCGATCCGGTCCACGCCGCCGGCCCGCATGGCGTCGGCCACGGTGACGAAGCGCGCCGGGTCGGCCGTCAGCTCGATCCGCCCGGCGGCGAAGCTCACCGCGTCGAGCTTGGCGCCCGCGAGCGGCGAGCCGTCCACCTTCTGCGCGTACTTGAACAGCGTCTTGCGCACGGCGTCGCAGGCCAGCGTCACCGCGGTGCCGGCGGAGGCCGCGGTCCAGGACCCGCCCTCCACGGGGGAGGCCGGCAGGGTGGAATCGCCGAGCTTGGTGGCGACGTCCTCCATCCGCAGCCCGAACGCGTCGGCGCCGATCTGGGTGAGGATGGTATAGGTGCCGGTGCCGATGTCGGCGGTGGCGCAGGCCACCTCCAGCTTGCCATCGGCGGACAGCGTGGCGCGGGCGCTGGTCTTCATCATCTGCGCTTCCCACGCCCCGGTCGCCATGCCCCAGCCGATCAGCTCGCGCCCTTCGCGCATGGAGCGCGGCGCCGGGTTGCGCTTGTGCCAGCCGAACCGCTCGGCGCCGACCTGGTAGCAGGCGCGCAGCTCCTTGCTGGTGAAGGCCTTGTTGGTGTTCTCGTCACGCTCCGCGTAGTTGCGTAGCCGCAACTCGATGGGGTCCACGCCCGCGGCGTAGGCCAGCTCGTCCATCGCCGTCTCCGCCGCGAACAGCCCGGTGGGCGCCCCGGGCGCGCGCATGTCGCCTGGCGTGTAGGTGTCGAGCTTCGCCAGCTTGTAGGTCAGCGTCACGTTGTCGCAATCGTACAGCGTGCCCGTCCAGTTCACGACGACCTCCTGATGGTCCTCGAACTGCGAGGTGCCGGCGACCGCGTCGTGCTGGATCGAGCGCAGCTTGCCGTCCCGGTCCGCGCCGAGCCGCACGGTTTGGAACGTGTTGGCCCGGTAGGTATGGGTGAACATCTGGTCGCGCGTGAGCACCACCCGCACCGAGCGGCGCAGCTCCAGCGACGCCATCACCGCCAGGAAAAGCTGGTACTGCGGACGCAGCCCCGAGCCGAAGCCGCCGCCGACATAGGGCGTGACCGTGTGCACGTCGCTTTTGCTGAGGCCGAACACGCCGCAGATGTAGGCCTGCGCGTTCTGCACGCCCTGGTTCTTGTCGTGCACGCGGATCTTGCCGCCGCCTTCCCACACCACGGTGGTGGCGTGCATCTCCATGGGGTTGTGGTGCTCGTAGGCGGCCCAGTAGTCGGCGGACACCTTCACTGGCGCCTCGGCGAAGGCGGTCTCCGCATCGCCGCGCGGCTTCGGCGGCGGGGTGATGCCGCTGCGCTTCTTCGGCGGCACGTAGGCCTCGCCCATCTTGCGCTCCAGGCTCGTCTCGTGCGGCTCGGCCTCATAGGACACGCGCACGAGGGAGGCGGCGTGGCGCGCGGCCTCGAAGCTTTCGGCCACCACCAGCGCGACCGGCTGGCCGCTGTACAGGATGCGGTCGTCGCGCAGGGGGCGGAACGGGGTGCCGGGGGGTGCCACCTGGTCCTGGTAGCTGTGGCTGAACCAGGCGGTGCGCGGCCGGTTCTCGTGGGTGAACACCTCGACCACGCCCGGCGCCGCGAGGGCGGCGGCCGTGTCGATGTTCGTGATCCGCCCCTTGGCGATGCCGCCCAACACGACGTAGCCGTGCAGGAGGCCGGGGGCGGTGAACTCGGCGCTGTAGCGGGCGGCGCCCGTCACCTTGGCGGGGCCGTCCACGCGGCTGCGCGGCGATCCCACATGGGTTTCTACGTTCGGAATGGGGGGCATGAGGGCGGCCTCTACTGGATGCGCTTGTCGGTTTGGGACTGCGG
>CAXTUQ010000791.1:0-2507 GCA_964247405.1 uncultured Acetobacteraceae bacterium | reverse complement strand
GCGCCTCAGCAACCTGGGCTACGATGTCATGCTGGTTCCGAAGGCAGCGTAGCCCTCCAACTTGCTCGTCCGGGAGCTATTTCCGCAGCAGTATCAACACCTCGTCGAGGTGCCACTTGTCGCCCGCCCTCGGCCGGCGCCGCTTCAGCTCGTTCGCGAACAGGCGGCCGAAGCGCAGGCCCCACTCGCGGATGCTCTCGTAGCTGACCACGACCACCCCGCGCAGCAGCTCGCTGGTGGAGAACCTCAACTCGCGGCTGCGCACCTACTTCACCCTGCGCCGCCATCTGGGCGGCTCGTATCTCGACTTGCTGCGGTTCTTAAACTATCGGCGCTTCATGCGCAGCCGCAATGCCGAGCGCAAGGGCAAAAGCCCGCGGGAGTTGATGACCGGCCAAGGCCATCTGCATTGGCTCACTTTGTTGGGCCTGGGACCGATTCAGCCCCAGCGAGCTTGACCCGGGGAGGCGAGCCGCCTCCCGCACAGAACACCCTTCCCCCCGAAATCTGACCCTCACGGGCCGGCGGTTTCCGTGCGCCTTGTGTAACCCAAAAAGGGCGGACTCCGAACCACGCCGTTGACGAACCGTCGTTCGTGCGCGAGGCCCACGATGTGCAAAAGGCTGGTCACGGTGCGCTTGCCCGGCGCCAGGATGGCGCCGGTCAGCAGGACTTCAGCATGCCGCCAACTCCGTTGAAAAAACAGCGGCGCGAACGCTAGGATCACCGCGGCGAAGCGGGATGGCAGGCATGGCGATGTCTCTTGGCGAGGACGCGTCATCCTAACGCACCGCCCGCTTCGCCGCCCATTATTTTATTATTTCATATGTATATGTCCAATTTCTAGATTATTGCCTTCGTCGGCGCGTTAGAGGGACGGTGTTGCGGGGTGGAGCCGCTACTCAACGCTGCGTCCGTGCGCTGACCAGGCGCTCGACCAGCACTGCGGCAATGATGATCGAGCCGATGGCCGAACCCTGCCAGAACGGCGACACGCCTAGCAGGTTGAGTCCGTTGCGGATCATCACCATAATCGACACTCCGATCAGCGTGCCGGCGATCGAGCCGCGGCCTCCGTAGAGGCTGGCGCCCCCAATCACCACCGCGGCAATGGCGTCGAGTTCCAGTGCGGTGCCGGCGAGCGGGTCGATCGACAGGATCTGCGCCGACAGCAGTACGGCGGCTACCGCCGAGAGCGCGCCGGAGATCACGTACGGCAATACGCTGTAGCCGAGCACGTTCAACCCAGCGGTGCGCGCCGCCTCCCGGTTGGAGCCGATCGCGTAGATGGTGCGGCCGCCCTTAGTATAGGTCAGATAGAGCCAGGCCAGCATATACAGCGCACCCAGGATCGCGACGTTCATCGGGATGCCGAGCACAGGAAAATAGACCATGTCGCCGAGCGATGCCGGCAGGTCCGAGATCGCGGTCGCACCGGAGAAAATGTAGGCGAGGCTGCGGCCGATCGCCATCACGCCCAAGGTGACGACGAAGGCAGCGAGGCCGAAACGGGCAATCAGAAAGCCGGAAACGGCACCGACCGCTCCCCCCGCCAGAACGCCGAGAACGATGGCCGGCGCGATGCCGACATGCCGGACGGCCAGGCCGAACAGGATGCCGGTGACGCCGAGCACCGAGCCGACCGAAAGGTCGATCCCGCCGGTCAGGATGACGAAGGTCATGCCGATCGCGACGATGCCAACAACGACCGACTGGTCGAGCAGGTTAAGCAGATTGTTGGATTTCAGGAAATACGGCGACAGCACCGAAAGGATGGCGGCAATCAGCAAGGCGAGTGCCAGCATGCGGACCTCAAGCCGGGACGACAGGCGTCGGACGATCGAGGGCGGATGGACCGTATCGGTCATGCGTCGGCTCCGGACGATGCGGTCGGATGCAGGGTCAAACGGCCTTGGCGAATTGCGCCTGGATACGGTCGCGGATCGGCGCCGGATCGGGCGGCGCCTTCTTGGCCGCGAGCGAGAGGCCGATCCAGCCGAGATCATGGCCGCGATGGCTGCGCACCTGGGTCAGGAGAGTGGAGCGGCCATCGGGGACTTCCGCCACGAAACCCTCGGCGCGCGCATGCAGGGCGGCGGGAATCGCCGAGGAGCGGATTTCCGCCGCATCGCCGGCGCGAAACGTCGGGTCCGCCGCAGGGTCGGCGATGACGCAATCGAGGCAGAACACCCGGCCGGCATCGAGCAGCGCCCAGAACGCGGCGCCGCCATGAGCAGCAGTCAGCTCGCGTAGGATGGCGGCGTTGCGCTCCATGGAGCTGCGCGGCGCCGCGAGCAAGGTGAGCTTCTCCTCGTCGAGCACGGCGCCCGGCATGTCGGCGATGGAGGTGCCGTCGCTGATGACGACGACCCGGTCGCTCAGCGTCAGCAGTTCCTCGAAGTCCGACGACACCAGCAGGATCGCCGCGCCGGCGGCGGCGACGTCCGCGACGAGCGCGGCTGCGGAGCGTCCCAGATAGGTCGACGGACGTCTCCGCCCAAGACGCG
>CAXTUQ010000790.1:0-2507 GCA_964247405.1 uncultured Acetobacteraceae bacterium | reverse complement strand
GTGCCGGCCGGCGGGGTGATCGTCTCGGGCGGCAAGCGCAAGACCGTCTCGCTGGTGGACAATGGGATTCTCAAGACGCTGCTGGTGCAGGAAGGCGACCGGGTAGTGGCCGGCCAGGCGCTGCTGCAACTCGACGACGTGCAGCCGCGGGCCGCGATGGCCCAGGCCCATGTGCAGTACTGGTCCGCCGTGGCCCGCGCCGCGCGCCTCACGGCGGAGGCGGCGGATGGGCGCACGCTGCCGGTCTCCGCCGCGCTGCAAGAGGCGGCAAAGGAGGACCCCGCCGTCGCCGCGGCCGTCGCCGCGGAAGCCTACCAGTTCCAAAGCCGTTGGGGCGCGCTCGACGCCAACACCCGGGTGGAGGAGCGCAAGATCGCCCAGCAGGAAGCGCAGATCACCGCGCTGCGGGCGCAGATCGCCTCGGCCGGCCTGCGCATGGGCCTGGTGAAGGAGGAGTTGCGCGGCGTCGATTTCCTGATGACGCGGGGACTTTCGACCAAGCCGCGCCAGCTTGAGCTGCAACGCAACGAGGCGGAGCTGCGCGGCGCCATTGGCCAGTTCGGCGGGCAATATAACGAGGCGCTGGAGATCATCGCGCAGATCCGGTCGGGGCTTGTCAACACGATGGAGGCACGCCGGGCCGACATCTCGCGCGAGCGGTCGGAAACCCAGGCCGCCCAGGCGGACGCCGAGCAGCGGCTGACCGCCGCCCGGGACCTGCTGCAGAAGCGCGAGATCCTGGCGCCGGAGGCCGGCACGGTGACGGACTTCAAGTACTTCACCCCGGGCAGCAGCATCGTCGCGGGCCAGCCGGTGATGGACCTGGTGCCGGACAGCCAGAAGCTGCTGGTGGAGGGCACGGTCGCGCCGCATGAGGTGGAGCACCTGGCGGTCGGCCAGCGCGTCAACGTGCGGCTCACCGCCTACAAGGCGCACCGCGTGCCGGTGATCACCGGCCGCCTCACCTACGTCGGCGCGGACCGCCAGATGGACGCGAACAACACGCCGGTGTTCCTGGTGCGCGCCGAGATCGACGCCGACGCGTTGCGCGACAAGCCCGGCGTCGTGCTGCTGCCGGGCATGCCGGCGGACATCCTGATCGTGAACGGCGCGCGCTCCGTGCTCGACTTCCTCATCAGCCCGATCACCGACAGCATCAGCCACGCGATGAAGGAGGAGTAGCGCGTCCTAACCCGCCGGCACCAGGTCGAAGCCGGCCCGCGGGAAATGCACGTGGACGGTGCCCACGTCCGGGTCAGCACGCTGGATGAGGGGTCGGCCGTGGTGTCCTCCTGGATGGCGCGGCGGCTGCTCAGCCCGCCACGGGCAGTTCGGACGCGCGGACGGTGCCGTTTTGGCTGCTGAAGCTCAGCTCCTGCCCGCCGCTTTGCGACTGCGACACGCCGTTGATGCGGTGCTCGCCGCTGTCATACAAGGTGATGCGGCCGGCCTGCTCCACCGCGACCCGGCGGGCATCCGGGAAACAGGCGTAGCGCATGCCGTTCTGTGACCCGGTCGCAGAGGGCCGGCCCAGGTCCTGCGGCCACCAATCGCCACGCGGGGGCGAACGCTTCTCGCCGTGCTGCTCCTCGCCCCCATGCCCTTGTCCCTGCTGCTGCGTCGCCGGCGGGTCGCTTTTGGGCGGCATCGTCGCCGAGGACTGCGCCAGCTCCTGGCACAGCGCGTTCACCTTGTCCTTCAGCGCCGTGTTGAACATGTCGCCCACCTGCGTCATGCCGCCGGCGGACCATTGGCCCATGCCGCCCAGGTCCGGATGGCTGAATTGCGCCTGCTGCCCGCCGCTGCGGCGCAGGGCGTCCTGCAGCACCCGCACGGCGTCCACGCTCACGCCGTGCTTGCGCGCCAGATCGTCGGTTGAGCCGGACATCAGGAGCGCTCCCCCGCGTTGGTCTGCCTTTGGACTTCGGCATCCGAACCCGGCGGCTGGTCGGGCGATTTTGCCTGATCCGATGCGGGACGCTTTTCCAGCGGCTTGTAGGCTTCCGTCGCGTCGCCTTCGCCGAACTGGCCCTGGTTGCCGGGCAGCTTGCCCTTGCTGGTCTCGTCTGCGGCCATCGGTGCCTCCATCAGAAAGGTTTGGGTGACAGACGCGCGAGGGTGCTCCCGGTTCAACGGGCGTCTTGGGGGCATCCTGGCGCCGGGCGGCGTTCCCGTGCATCGTGCCGGCTGCTGCAATCCTTGTCAGGGACTTCCATGCATCGTCGCCAACTCGCCTCGACGGCGGCACTCGGCATCGGCGCCGCGGCTTTGCCCCTCCCCGCCGGCGCTCAAGGCAGCAGCCCGGCGCGGCCGCAAACCCTCGGCGGCGCGATCACCGACGTGCCGGGCGTGCGGGTCGGCCACTTCACCGACACGCGGCGTCCCACCGGGTGCACCGTGGTCCTGACGGAAGCGGGCGCCGTCGGCGGCGTGGACGTGCGCGGCGCGGCGCCCGGCACGCGGGAAACCGACCTGCTCGACCCCTCCAACCTCGTGGAGCGCGTCCA
>CAXTUQ010000789.1:0-2508 GCA_964247405.1 uncultured Acetobacteraceae bacterium | reverse complement strand
GGCGCGGGTGGACGTGCCGTTCGAGTCATTGGTGGCGTACGACCACTGACGCTGGCTCCGCCCGCGTCGCCACCTGCACGCAGCGGCGCATGGCGGTCGGCAGCGCTTCCCCGTCCAGCGCGCCCGCATCCCGCAGCAGGCCTGGTGCTGTGATCCGCTCCACCCGCGCCGCGTACACGTCCATGGTCAACGCGAAGTGCGTGAAGCCGTGCTCCGCCTGCCCGGCCAGGCGCCATTCGGCCGGCTGCGGCGCGTGCAGCAGCGCGTCCGCCCGGGACCACGGCTCGGTTCGCCACGGGGCGCCCGGCAGTTCCAGCATCCCGCCCAACAATCCCTCCGGCGGACGGCGGCGCAGCAGGACCTGGCCGGCGGCGTCCGTCAGCCAGAACTGCGCGCCGTGCCGGGCGGGCCGCGCGGCCTTGGGCACCTTGCGCGGCAGCGTGTCGGCGAGGCCCAGCGCCCGGCCTCGGCATTCCTCCATCCACGGACAGATCGCGCAGGCGGGCGCGCGCGGCGTGCAGACGGTGGCGCCCAAGTCGCACACCGCCTGGGTGAAGTCGGCCGGACGCGCCTGCGCCGCCGGGTCCTCCCCCAGCCGCGCCGCCGCGGCAGCCACCGCGCGGCGCGCGCCCGGCAACGGGTCCTCGACCGCGAACACCCGGGCGGCCACGCGCTCCACGTTGCCGTCCACGGGCACGGCCGGCACGTTGAACGCGATGGAGGCGACCGCGGCGGCGGTGTACTCGCCGATGCCCGGCAGCGCCCGCAGCCCGGCCAAATCCTGCGGAAACCCACCCCTCGCCGCGACTTGCCGCGCGCAGGCCAGCAGGTTACGCGCCCGGGCGTAGTAGCCCAAGCCCGCCCAAGCCTGCATCACTGCGCCGTCCTCCGCCGCGGCCAGCGACTCCACGGTTGAAAACCGCGACAGAAACCTTTCATAATATGGAATAACCGCGGAAACCGTCGTTTGCTGCAACATGATCTCGCTCAGCCAGACCCGATAGGGGTCAGGGATCTCGCCGGGCAAGGCCCGCCAGGGCATGGCGCGGCGGTGCCGGTCGTACCAGCGCAGAAGCGCGGCGGCGGGCGGAGGGGCAAGCGGGAGGTCGAGCACGCGCCACCTATGACGGGCGGCGGCACCCCCGGCAAGCGCCCCCCCGCCAAACCAGCGGACGAGGCGCCACGACACGTCTATGGCCCGCGCCCGGTCGGCGCGCTGGTGCCCACGCTGACCCGGCCCGCCTTCCGCAAGCGGGCGCCCGGCAGCGCGCAGGTGATGGCGGACTGGGCGGAGATCGTCGGCCCGGAGCTGTCCGGCACCACCGTGCCGCGCCGGCTGTCCAGCGGCACGCTTACGCTGGCCTGCACCGGGCCGGTCGCGCTGGAACTGCAGCATCTGAGCGAGCAAGTGCTGGCCCGGGTGAACAGCCACTTGGGGCGCGTCGTGGTGCGGCGGCTGCGCTTCGTCCAGGACCCGGCGCCGCCGCCCGCAGCACCGGCCGCCGCGCCGCGCCCGGCCATGAAGCGGATTGAGCTGCCAGGCATCCCGCCGGGGCCGCTGCACGACGCGCTGGTGGCGCTGGGCCGGCGCATCGGCGAGGGCGAGCCGGGGTAGCGCCGCCGATCAGGCTTGACGCGCCCACCGGCAACCGGGCCATACCTATTGCCACTCCCATCGCCGAGGACGCCATGCCCGCCACCCGCCGCCTGCTGATCGCCGCCCTGCCCTCGCTCTTGATCGCCCCGGCGCTGCGCGCGCAGCCGGCGGACCCACGCATGGCGGAGCGCAGCCTGGGCCAGGCCGACGCCCGCGTGACCGTCACCGAATGGTTCTCGCTGACCTGCACCCACTGCGCCGCGTTCCAGAAGGAAACCTTCCCCCAGGTGCGCGCGAAGCTGATCGACACCGGGCGGGTGCGCTACGTATGGCGCGACTTCCCGCTGGACCAGGTGGCGCTCACCGCCGCCATGGCCGCCCGCGCCCTGCCGCCGGAGCGGTATGAGCCATTCATCACCGTGCTGCTCGGCAGCCAGGACCGCTGGGCCTTTGCCCGCGGGGTGAACTCGACGGAGGAGTTGGCGAAGTTCGCGGCACTCGCCGGCCTGTCGCGCGCCGGGTTCGACGCGGCGATCAGCGACGCCGATCTGAAACGCGCGATCCTCACCGACCAGGACATGGGCGAAAAGAAGTTCGGGGTGAACAGCACGCCGAGCTTCGTCATGAACGGCAAAACCACCTCGGGCGCCGTGTCCTACGACGACTTCGCCAAGGCCGTGGACGCCGCCGCCGCCTGACGCGCGCATGGCGGCCCGTTTCGTCCGGCTGCGCATCGCCGGGTTCAAGAGCTTCGCCGAGCCGGCCACGGTGGAGATCCTGCCCGGCCTGACCGGCGTGGTCGGCCCCAACGGCTGCGGCAAGTCCAACGTGGCGGAGGCGCTGCGCTGGGCGATGGGCGAGGCCAACGCGCGCACGCTGCGCGGCGGCGAGATGGACGACGTGATCTTCGC
>CAXTUQ010000788.1:0-2519 GCA_964247405.1 uncultured Acetobacteraceae bacterium | reverse complement strand
GCGTTAGGCGAGTTCAGCGACATGGGAGCACGATAAACTTCCTGCGCCGCCCCTATGGCCAACCCAGGAGCCACGCGCCATGCCCAACGGCCATTACGACCTGATCGTCATCGGCAGCGGACCCGGCGGCGCGGCGCTGGCGCAGCGGCTGGCGCCCACCGGCAAGCGCATCCTGATGCTGGAGCGCGGCGGCTACCTGCCCCGCTCCCGCGCCAACTGGGACGCCAAGACCGTGTTCGTGGATGCCGCCTACCAGGCGAAGGAAACGTGGTACGGCCGCGACGGCCGGGAGTTCCACCCGGGGCTGCACTACTTCGTCGGCGGCAATTCCAAGGTGTATGGCTCGGCGCTGCTGCGCCTGCGCGAGCAGGACTTCGGCGAGGTGCGGCACAAGGACGGCGTCTCGCCGGCATGGCCGCTCGGCTACGACGTGTTCGAGCCGTATTACGGCCAGGCGGAGGAGCTGTATCACGTGCACGGGCAGCGCGGGGAGGACCCGAACGAGCCGTGGTCCAGCACTCCTTACGCTTACCCGCCGATTCAGCACGAGCCGCGCATCCAGCAACTGGAACAGGTGCTGAAGGACCAAGGGCTGCACCCGTTCCACCTGCCGCTCGGAATCAAGCTGGATCAGAACCCGGACGGCAGTGCCACCACGTATAGCCCCTGCATCCGCTGCGACGCCTTTGACGGCTTCCCCTGCGCGATCAACGCCAAGGCGGATGCCCAGATCATCAGCGTCGATCCCCCCCGGGCCGCCCACCCGAATTTTACCCTGCTGACCGGCGCCTACGTGACCCGGTTGGAAACCGACCCGCAGGGCCGCAGCATCCGCCGGGTGCACGTGGTCCGCGACGACCAGCCGGAGGAGTACTCCGCCGACATTGTGGTGGTCGCCTGCGGCGCCCTCAGCTCCGCCCTGCTGCTGCTGCGTTCCGCGAGCGACGCGCACCCGAGGGGGCTGGCCAACGGCTCCGACCAAGTGGGGCGCAACTACGTCCGGCACACCATGTCGGTGGTGATGGCGCTCCTGAAGGAGCCGAACGAGACGGTATTCCAGAAGACGCTGGCGGTCAGCGACTACTACTTCGGCGCGCCGGACTGGGAGTACCCGCTGGGCTTGATCCAGATGTGCGCGACCTCGCACGGCGAGCAGATCCGGGGAGAGGCGCCGATGCAGCGCATCATGCCGCTCCTGCCTGAGTGGCCGTTCGACAAGATGGCCCTGCACTCCCTCGACTTCTGGCTGCAAAGCGAGGACCTGCCGCGGCCGGAGAACCGCATCTACTACGACGGCGACTGCGTGGTGCTGGACGTCCAGGACAGCGGCGGGGAAGCGGCGAAGCGTTTGCGCGCCAAGACGGAGGCCATGGTGCTGCCGATGGGCGCCTGGCCGCACTTGATCGAGCGGCGGCTTTACCTCGGCAAGGACATCCCGCTCAACGGCACGGCGCACCAGGCCGGCACCCTGCGCTTCGGCACCGACCCTGCCGCCTCCGTGCTCGACCTGGACTGCAAGGCGCATGAGCTGGACAACTTGTACGTGACGGATGCGAGCTTTTTTCCCTCCATCGGCGCGGTGAACCCGACGCTGACCATCATCGCCAACGCGCTCCGGGTGGCGGACCGCATCCGGGGGCGGCTGGTCGCCTGACCATGCGGGTCGCCACCCGCGGCGCGCTGGCCCTGCTGGCCGGTTTCGGCCTCCTGGCGCTGCGCGGACGGCGCGGCGGCGGCGCCCGCATCGTGCGGATCAGCCGGGTGGTGGCGGACCTCGATCGGGCGGTGTCGTTCTATCGCGACGGCCTGGGATTCCGGCTCGCGTCGCGCGGCCCGGGCGACCCGGCGCTGCCCGCGCTGCCCGCGCTGCTCGGCCTGCCCGGCGCCTCCGTGGAGGAGGCCGTGCTGCGCCTTGGCGGTGAGGAGGTCGCGCTCGTGCGCTTCGACCCGCCGGGCGCCCCCTACCCGGTGGACAGCCGGAGCGACGACCTTTGGTTCCAGCATCTGGCCATCGTGGTGAACGACATGGCGGCGGCTTGGCGGCAGCTCGCGGCGCAGTCGCCCCGCCCCATCTCGACGAATGGGCCGGAGCGCCTGCCGCCGCGCAACGGCGGCGTCACCGCCGTCAAGTTCCGCGACCCCGACGGGCACCCGCTGGAGCTGATCCAGTTCCCGCCGGGCGGGGGGCGCCTGGTGTGGCAGCGCGCGGCCGGCGCGGGATCGGGGCCGTTCCTCGGCATCGACCACAGCGCGATGGCGGTCGCTTCCACGGCGCGCAGCCTACGCTTCTACCGGCGGCTCGGCTTCAGGGCGGCGTCGCGGTCCTGGAACGACAGCCCGGCGCAATCCCGGCTCGACGGCCTGCGCGGTGCCCGGGTTCGCGTGACCGGGCTGCGCTTCCCCTCCCCGGCGGGTCCCGGGCTGGAGCTATTGCGCTACACGCCGCCGGGCCGCCCGGCACCGTCCCTGCCGGCCAACGCGCTGCTGACGGACTGGGTGACGCTGTCCGCCGGCCCCGC
>CAXTUQ010000787.1:715-2527 GCA_964247405.1 uncultured Acetobacteraceae bacterium | reverse complement strand
CCCCAAGCTGCCCCCGGAGTTGGGCGGCCCCAAGGGACCGGAGCCGACCCGCTTCGGCGATTGGGAGCAGAAGGGCCGCTGCACCGATTTCTAGGCTTGTGCGAGCCGTCGGCGTAGGGCGGCCTTGACGGTGTTGTCCAGCAGGCAGGCGATGGTCATCGGGCCGACGCCACCTGGCACCGGGGTGATGGCGCCGGCAACGGCGGCGCACTCGGCATAGGCGGCGTCGCCGACCAGCCTTCCGTCCGGCAGCCGGTTGATGCCCACGTCAATGACGGTGGCGCCGGGCTTGATCCAGTCGCCGCGCACCATCTCCGGCCGCCCCACCGCCGCCACCAGCACATCGGCCCGGCGGCACTCGGCCGCGAGGTCCAGCGTGCGGGAATGGGCGATGGTCACGGTCGCGTCCGCCGCCAGCAGCAGCGCCGCCATTGGCCGGCCGACGATGGCGGACCGGCCCAGCACCACGGCCCGGGCGCCGCGCAACGGCGTCCCGCCCGCCGTCAGCAGGCGCATGACGCCGCTCGGCGTGCAGGGGGCCAGCACATCCAGCCCGTCCTGCAAGCGGCCGACGTTCAGGGGATGGAAGCCGTCCACGTCCTTGGCCGGGTCGATGGCCTCAAGCACCGGGCGGGGCGGAATGGCGTCCGGCAGCGGAAGCTGCACGAGGATGCCGTCCACCTCGGGGTCGGCGTTCAGGCGCCCGATGACCGCCATCAGCTCCGCGGCGGGCACGCCGGACGGCAGCCGCATGGTTTGCACCAGCAGCCCGGCGCCCTGCGCGGCGCGGTCCTTGTTGCGCACGTAAACGGCGCTGGCCGGGTTGTCCCCGACCAGGACGACCGCAAGCCCCGGCTTGAACGGCAGGCCCGCGGTTTGTTCGGCGATTCGGGCGCGGAGGGCGGCGGCGATTGCCGTGCCGTCGAGGACGCGGGCCGCCATCACATGAGTGTCCAGACCCCGGTGACGATGCCGGTGAAGATGGTCGCCAGCAGCGGGCGCGCGATGTATTGCAGCAGCAGGATGGCCACGATCGGACTGATGTCGATGTTGCCGAAGTTGGGCAGCACGTTGCGGATAGGGCGCAGCATCGGCTCCGTCACCCGGGTCAGGAAGTCCCCGATGGTCCAGACCAGGCGGTTGCGGGTGTCGAGCACGCCGAAGGAGGCCAGGGTGCTGAAGATGGCCGAGAGGATCAGCGCCCACACGAGCAGACCGATGATGGCGTTGAGGAGCTGAAATAACGCTGGAATCACGTTTGGCGGCCTCCCGGAGAATGCGCGGGACCCTACCGACGCGCCCGGCGTGACGCAACCGCGTGCGGAATGTGCAGGGGCCGGCTTGACTTGGCCACCCGGCCTGAGCATTGTCCGCCGCCTGCACGGCGGGGCTGTAGCTCAGTTGGGAGAGCGCCTCGTTCGCAATGAGGAGGTCAGCGGTTCGATCCCGCTCAGCTCCACCACGCCGCGCAAATCCCGTTGCACACCTCGGCCACATGGCTCGCCGCCGGGCTAGCCTTAAGCCTATCCGGCCGGCGCCTCGACGGGTTACTCATGCCTTCATGCGAGGCTTTTCCCTTCCGCCGCTCAACCCCCGGCGCGCACGGCACATCCGCTTAATGTCATTGCGTTGGCAGCGCCGGGCGCTGTTCGTGCTGGGCGGGATCGCGGTCGGCCTGGCGGCGGTTGGGCTTGCCCTCGCCGCGGACCGGATGGGGGCGGCGTTCCAGGCGGTGCTGGCGTGGCACCCGTTGGCCGTGCTGGCTTTGACGCCCGCAGGCTTTGCCGCATCGAGCTGGCTGGCCCACCGCTA
>CAXTUQ010000787.1:0-693 GCA_964247405.1 uncultured Acetobacteraceae bacterium | reverse complement strand
CTCCGGCGGCAGCGGCATCCCGCAGGCCATCGCGGCGCGTCAGCTCCAGGGGACGGCGGCGCGGGAGCGGTTGGTCTCGATCCGGACCGCGTTGGGCAAGATGGCCCTGCTGCTGCTCGGCCTGCTGTGCGGCGCATCCATCGGGCGCGAGGGACCGACGGTGCAGGTGGGCGCATCCGTCATGTTCACGCTGGGGCGCTTGTCGCCGCGGCGGCAGCCCGGGCTGATCCTGGCGGGCGCCAGCGCGGGCGTCGCCGCGGCCTTCAACACCCCGCTCGCCGGCATCGTGTTCGGCATCGAGGAAATGAGCCGCTCCTTTGAGGCGCGGACGAGCGGCGTGATCCTTGGCGCCGTCATCGCGGCGGGCGTGACCTCCCTCACGCTGGAGGGCGACTACACCTATTTCGGCACGACGCACGCCGTCCTGGGGGCGGTTCAGGGGTGGCTTGCGGTGCCGATCCTTGGGGTGCTCGGCGGCGTTTTGGGCGGCGCGTTCAGCCGCGTGCTCATCCTGTTCGGCCACGGCCTGCCTGGCCGGCTCGGCGGCGCGGTCAAGCGCCGCCGGGTCGCGTTCGCCGCGCTGTGCGGCCTCGTGGTGGCCGGGTGCGGGCTGCTTTCGGGCGGGACGGCGTTCGGCACGGGATACGCGCAGGCGCGGGCCATGTTGCGGGGTGAGATGAACGAGGCCGCGGC
>CAXTUQ010000786.1:0-2528 GCA_964247405.1 uncultured Acetobacteraceae bacterium | reverse complement strand
CTTGCGGCGGGCGACGACGATGAGGCGAGCGTGCTTCCCCTGGGGCTGACGCCGGCGCAACTGGACGCCGGGCTGCGTGCCGTGGCGGCCGGGCTGCGCGTGAGCCTGCCGGAAGCGGCCGCGCTGGGCTTTGCCGAGGCCGCGCCGCCGCGCCCGTTGCTGACCCCGCGGGAACTGGAAATCCTGCGTGCGCTTGGGGAGGGCATGACGAACAAGGCCGTCGCGCGGCAGCTCGGCATCAGCGCGCACACTGTCAAGTTCCACCTGGAAGCTGTGTTCGCCAAGCTCGGCGTGGCGAGCCGGGCCGAGGCGGTGGCAAAGGGGCTAAGGCGCGGCTTGCTGATGCTGTAGCGCCCGCCATTGGCGGTCCCTGTTTGCATCCTGGCCGGAACCCGGCGCCACGCTGCCGCGCTACGTCTGCCACAGCAGCGAAAGGCCAAGCGATGTCAGACAATCCCCTGGAAGTCACCCCAGAGCGCACGCAGCGCATCGAGGCGCGCGCCCGGCATTTGTGGGAGCAGGCCGGCAGTCCTCCGGGCGGCATGGCCGAATTCACCGAGCGGGCCGATGAGCTGATCCGCATGGAAGAGGCAGCCGGCACCGGCCAGTTGCCCAACCCGATGACCCAATCTGATCCTATACCCGGCGTCATGGTCGAGGAAGCCAGCATTCAGGAGAACCTCGGCGAGTTCCCAGGCGGCTCCAGCATCGCGGACCAAGGCGAATGGCGGGAAACCCCGATGACTCGTGAGGAACTTCGCAAGGGAGGCGATGCTGAGCCGGGCCGCGGCGACGCGCCTTGAACCGCTACCCGTGTTCCTGACGCAGCGCCGCTTGGACCAAAGCGTCCAGGGCGGAAAGGAACCGGGACCGATCCGCTTTCGCCAACGGCGGCGGCCCGCCACCGCCGGTGCCAATCTCACGCAAGTGTTTCGAGATTTCCCGACCGGCCAGGGCCGAGCCTATGTTGTCCGCCGTCCAGACATGGCCGTTGTGCGACAGCGCCCGCGCCCCGCGTGCCAGGCAGCGGGATGCGAGCGGAATATCAGCAGTGACGCATACGTCGGTGGGGCCGATGCGTTCGGCGATCCAATCGTCGGCCTCGTCCGGCTTCCCGCCCACCGTGACCATCTCGACATTGGGCAGGCTCGGCGGGCGGATGGGGCGGGAACCGTTCGACACGACCCGGACCAGAAGGTTGAGGCGGGTGGCAACACGGAACGCCTCTTCCCGCACCGGGCAGGCATCCGCGTCGATGAACAATGTGATCATGCTGGCCGCCGGGTTGGACGTGCTGCGTAAGCTGTCAGACCTTCTCGACCTGGCTGTATTCAAGCTCGACGGGGGTTGAACGGCCGAAAATCGACACGCTGACCTTCACGCGGCCCTTCTCCTCGTCCACCTCTTCCACCGTGCCGTTGAAGCTTGTGAACGGGCCGTCGGCGACACGGATCTGTTCGCCGATCTCGAACAGGATGGCCGGACGCGCCCGTTCCACGCCTTCCGCGCTCTGCTTGAGGATACGGTCCGCTTCCGCATCGGAGATGGGCGACGGCCGGGTCTTGGTGCCGAGAAATCCCGTCACCTTGGGCGTATCCTTGATCAGGTGCCAGGTCTGGTCGGTCATCTCCATCTTGACCAACACGTAGCCGGGAAAGAACTTACGCTCCGCGTTGATCTTCTGGCCGCGCCGGACCTCGACCACGTCCTCGGCGGGAACCAGCACCTCGTCAACCATGTCGGCCAGGCCCTTCTGTGCGGCCTGTTCCTTAACCTGCTGCGCAATTTTCTTTTCGAAACCAGAGTAAACGTGAACGACATACCAACGCTTGGCCATGACTGGTCCCTTAAAACCCGACGCCGAACAGCGCCCGGACGCCGACCCCGATGATTTGGTCGGCGACGAAGAAGAATATGGCTGCCAGCCCCGACAAGGCGAACACCAGGCCGGTGGTGACCAGCGTCTCCTTGCGGGAGGGCCAAGTGACCTTACCGACCTCGGTCCGCACTTCACGGAGGAACTTTACCGGGTCAACCGCCAACGCCATGGATTCCAGACTTTCCTGAGGAGCATGCATCGCACCCGGCAGGCGCGCCGGCTGACAGGGGCGGAGGGTCTCGAACTCTCAACCTCCGGTTTTGGAGACCGGCGCTCTAGCCAATTGAGCTACGCCCCTGCATGGCCGGCAGGCCATCCGGCACGACGACCCGGCGCGGCCGTCCTTCGAAGTGCGTAGAAAGAGCGCGCGCAGCGTTCTGTCAAGTGTTCACGGCCGATCAGGCGGCGAGAGCCTACCCATGACCGGCCGCGAACGCCTATATCCCCACCGCATGGCCCGGTTCCGATGCTCCCGCCACTGACCAGTCCCTACCCGCCGATGAGCCGCCAGCCGAGCGTGGCCCGCGACCCGCGCCGGCGCTGGGCGCTCATCGGTTCCGTCCTGCTGCACCTGCTGGCGCTGGCCGCGCTGCTGGTCACGCGCACGCCTGAGCCGCCAATGCCGATTGCACCCTCCTACGACCTGCTG
>CAXTUQ010000785.1:0-2532 GCA_964247405.1 uncultured Acetobacteraceae bacterium | reverse complement strand
CTTTGCAACCAACCAACCCACCGGTCCGAGCACTTGTTTCCGGATAAGCCCTAAGAGCCTTGCGTGGGAGGTATGCACCAGCGCTCCTCCACACGCACGGCGTAACCGTTGAGGAGCCGATGAAGCGTTCAGTTCCTGCAGCAGTGATCTTTACGGTGTTGGCCGCTGTTCCTGCCCCGGCCTGGGCCAAATCACCAACATCGCTGTGCCGCGCGCCGGAGCCGGTCCTGTTCACCTGTGACGTGGGAACCAAGATGGTGTCGATCTGCGGACAGGAACAGGGCGGTGCCGCCTACCGCTTCGGGCGCGCAAGCCGCATCGAGCTTGAAGCCACTGACCTGCACCGCGCCCATGAAGGCTGGTCGGGCGGTGGCGAGACGCAGGCGTACGCCGACACCCCGACGCATCGGTATGTCGTCTTCGACCGGATGGTCAGGACCGGAATCGACAACGAGGGGCACAATATACCCAGGATGACGCAGGGCCTATTAGTGCAGAGCGGAGGACGGACGCTCTCAAGGCAGGATTGCGCGCAGCCGGTGGGCTTTCTGCCGCCAGCCTTTGATCAGCGGCTGCTCGAAACGCTTGTGCCGGAGGGCGAGTATGTGGATCACTAACCGCGCCGCCGTGAGTTGATGATGAAGAGCATCGTGGCGGCGGCGATGCTCCTCGCAGCGTTTTCGGCTTACTTGGGTGCCGCCCCGGCCCGGGCCGAGCCGCCAGCGTCGCTGTGCCACGCCACGGAGCCGGTGCTGTTCACCTGTCACATAGGAGCCAAGCTGGTGTCGATCTGCGGCCAGGAGCAGGGCGGGGCTGCCTACCGCTACGGACAGCCGGGCCGCCTTGAACTTGAGATCACCGATTTGCACCGTGGGCATGAGTATGGGTCGGGCGGCGGCGAGACGCAGGTGTATGCCGACACGCCCACGCACCGCTACGTCGTGTATGACCGGATAGTCAGGACAGGGTTCGGCGTTGACGGGCTGCATTATCCGCGAGAAGGCGATGGCCTTCTGGTGCAAAGCGGGGGGCGGACGGTTTGGCGGCGGCAGTGCGCGCTGCCGAGCAGCTATGACCCGAATACGATTCCCGAGGGACGCTTTGATCCGCTCATCGAGAAGCTGATACCGGAAGGCGAGTATGTGGATCATTGAGCGGCGCAGGCGTGATGAGGGGGCGTGCATCTGTGCGTTGCCGTTTGGCCCGCACATCCGGCATGGTGCGCGCATGAGCACCGCGATGCGCCTGCCGCCCTCCATGACGGTTGCCGAGTTCGAGGCTTGGCAGCCGCCGGAGGCCGTGCGACCGGCGGTGGCAATTGATCGACGGCGCGCCGGTCTGCATGGCGCCGCCGGGCGACAACCATGGCAGCATCCAGAGCATGGCCTGCTACCTGGTGACGCGGCATCTGATCGATACGGGGTCGCCCTGCCGCGTCGTCGTGACGCCGGGGGTGATCCCGCGCGCCGACGCGGCGCACAACGAGCGCGTGCCGGACCTTGGGATCACCTGCGCGCCGGCCATGGGCGGCAGGACGATCCCCGATCCGGTGGTGCTGATCGAGGTGCTGCCCCAATCAAAAAAAAAAAAAAAGCGGCGCAATGTTTGGGCGTACACGACCATTCCGAACGTTTCGGAGATCCTGCTGCTGTCGAGCCTGTCGGTGTCGGGGGAACTGCTGCGGCGCAACCCCGATGGCGGCTGGCCGGCCACGCCGCTGTTGCTGGGGGCGGAGAGCGTCGTGCGGCTTGAGGCCATCGGCTTCGAGGCGGCGATCGGGCGTTGCTACGACACGAGCAGCCTTGCGTCGGAGCGCGCATAAGAAAATTTGCTGAAATAAGAAAAAAGGCTTGCACGGGCGCCCCAAGAAACCGATCACTCTTCCTTAGAATGGCGGTGCCCGCGCGGCGCGGCTGAGTAACGATATTGCTGTGACTTCCCAACCCGCCCGGCACCCGCCGCGGCGGGGTTTCTCCGTTGGCATGAGGGCAACATCCATGGGCATCCAGAACTTTCCGGCGATCCTGCAGCCGATCATCCAGCAGGGCTTCCTGGAGCGCGAGTTCCTGCAGGCGATGCGCTCCAAGCTCGGCTACCGGGCTTGCGCGGACCGGCAGGAGTTCGCGGTGGGGATCGGCGAGACGCTGACCAAGACGCGGGCCGGGCTGAAGCCGAGCGTCACCACGCCGCTGCCGCCGGCGACCAACACCAACTTCGACAACGGGTTGACGCCGCAAGGGTGGGGGGTGGAGCAGTTCACCATCACCATCAACCATTACGCGGCGACGACGGACCTGAACATGGTGACGTCGCGGGTGGGGATTTCCAGCCAGTTCCTGCAGAACGCGGCGATCAACGGGGAGCAGGCGGCGCGGAGCCTCGACGAGCTGGCGCGGAACGCTTTGTTCGCGCCGTATTTCGGGGGGAACACGCGGGTTCGGGTGACGCTGTCCTCGGCCGGGCCGACGGTGGCGGTGGACGACATCCGCGGCTTCACCACGGCGTGGGTGAACGGGGTGCAGGGGCCGGTGG
>CAXTUQ010000784.1:0-2543 GCA_964247405.1 uncultured Acetobacteraceae bacterium | reverse complement strand
GGCCACCGTCGCGCGCCGCTCCCGCTCCGCCGTCATCTGCAGGTTCATCGCCGCCACCAGGTTCGCCGGCGGCTCGATCTTGCGCAGCTCCACCCGGCTCACCTTCACCCCCCACGGCGCCGTCGCGTGGTCCAGCGTCACCAGCAGCTTGGCGTTGATCTCCTCCCGCCCCGACAGCGCGCCGTCCAGGTCCATGGCGCCGATCACCGAGCGGATGTTGGTCATCGCCATGCTGGTCAGCGCCTGCACCAGGTTCTGCGCCCCGTAGGCCGCCTTGGCCGGGTCGAGCACGCGGTAGTACATGATCCCGTCCACCGTCACCGCCGCGTTGTCCCGGGTGATCACGGCCTGCTCGGGGATGTCGAGCACGATCTCCTGCACGTTCATCTTGTGCCCGACCCGCTCCACCAGCGGCAGCATCAGGTTGAGGCCGGGCTGGAGCAGCCGGGTGAAGGCGCCGAACCGCTCCACGGTCCAGACCTGGCCCTGCGGCACGGTCCGCACCCCCAGGCCCACGCCGAGCACGACGACGACGGCCAGCACGATCAACACAGGCAGCATAAGGCGGCTCCTCGATGGCACGCCTGTCGAAATGGTCATGACCCGGTCGATGCGCCACTCGCGTCACCCGCCTTGCCCACGCCGTTTCCGCCCCGTATGACGGATGCAAAGCACCGGAGGACGCACCCATGGCCGAAGACCCGACGCCCGAAGGCCTGTTTGAGCGCGGCCTGCCGATCCGGCGGGCGGTGCTGGGGGCCGACTACGTGGACGCCTCCCTTGCCAACGCCAACGAGTTCATGTCGGCGTTCCAGCACGTCACGACCGAGATGGTGTGGGGCTACGTGTGGCCGCGCCCCGGCCTCGACCGCCGCACCCGGTCGCTGCTCAACCTCGCCATGCTGACCGCGCTCAAGGCCCCGGCCGAACTCAAGCTGCACGTCCGCGGCGCGCTCGCCAACGGCGTCACGGTGGACGAGATCAAGGAGGTGCTGCTGCACGCCTCGGTGTATTGCGGCATCCCCGCCGGGCTGGAAGCGTTCAAGGCGGCGAACGAGGTCCTGGTCGCCGAGGGCGCGGTATCCGACAAGCCCGCCGCGTCCTCGGCCTGATTCAGGCGCACGGCCGGATGCAAGACAGCCAGTGGACGATCACCCTCGAAACCGATCCTGACGACTCGCTTCGCGCGAAAATCCTGGAGCCGCTTGACAAATACAATGACGCCGCCGCGGGGCCGGGCCGCTGGGGCACGCTGGCCGTCACGGTGCGTGGCGGGGACAGCGAGGTCGTGGGTGGACTGTGGGGGCGGACGGGCTACGGATTCCTGTTCGTCGAACTGCTTGCCCTTGGCCCCGCCCGGGGCCTCGGTTTGGGTCGGAAGGTCATGGAGCAGGCGGAGGCCGAGGCCAAGCGGCGCGGGCTTCTCGGCATCTGGCTGGACACCTGGACGTTTCAGGCGCCGGACTTCTACCCGAAGCTGGGCTTTGCGGAGTGCGGGCGGATCACGGAGTACCCGCCGGGCCACGACCGCATCTTCTACGTCAAGCGGTTTGCCGGAGGCTGACGGCGTCACCGCCCAGCCGGCCCCGCGCCGCCGCGTACTCCCGCACGAGTCGCGCCACCAGCTCCGCCGTCGGCACCACGGCGTCCACCGCGCCGATGCCCTGGCCGGACCCCCAGATGTCCTTCCACGCCTTCGGCTTATCGGACCCAAAATTCATCGCCGACGGGTCGGACCCCGGCAGGTTGTCGGGATCAAGCCCGGCCGCCGCGAAGCTCGCCCGCAGGTAGTTGCCGTGCACGCCGGTGATCAGGTTGGTGTAAACGATGCTGTCCGCCCGCCCGTCCACCACCGCCTGCTTGTAGCCCGCGGTCGCGTTGGCCTCCGCTGTCGCGATGAAGGCCGAGCCGATATACCCGAAATCCGCCCCCATCGCCTGCGCCGCCAGCACCGCCGACCCGGTGGCGATGGCGCCCGACAGCGCCACCGGCCCGTCGAACCACGCCCGGATTTCCTGCATCAGCGCAAAAGGCGACAGCGTGCCCGCGTGCCCGCCGGCACCTGCGGCCACCGCGATCAGCCCATCCGCGCCCTTCTCGATGGCCTTGCGCGCAAACCGGTCGTTGATGATGTCGTGCAGCACGGTGCCGCCGTAGGAATGCACGGCCTCGTTCACCTCCGGCCGCGCGCCGAGCGAGGTGATGACCAGCGGCACCTGGTGGCGGACGCAGACCTCCAGGTCCTCCTGCAGCCGGGTGTTGCTGCGGTGCACGATCTGGTTCACCGCGAAGGGGGCGGAGGGCCGCTCCGGATGGTGCGCGTCATGCGTCGCCAGCGCGTCCTGGATACGTTGAATCCAGTCGCCCAGCACCGGCGCGGGCCGGGCGTTGAGCGCGGGGAACGACCCCACCACCCCGGCGGTACACTGCGCGATCACCAGGTCGGGGTTGGAGATGATAAACCGCGGCGACCCGATCACCGGGATGGACAGGCGCCCGGCCAGCACGCGGGCCAGGTTGGGGGGGAGGGGCATGGGAGATTC
>CAXTUQ010000783.1:0-2561 GCA_964247405.1 uncultured Acetobacteraceae bacterium | reverse complement strand
CACGCGCCCGCGCCACCCCAAGGCAGACACAACGGCGCAGGCGTCTTTCGGGCCTGGTTTGTCAGTGGCGCCTGCATCCTGCGCAGATCGGGCGAAGTAATTTTCCTCAGTTCGGCGCGGCGGCGGCTCACCTGTGAGCCCGGCGCTGTGGGGTGCCGCCCGGCAGTAGGCCACCATCCCCCCTCGGCTGTTCGGGGGGAATGCGATGGTGGTCAGGCTTGGGGAACTCGTCATGATCCTGGATCTGCATCGGCAGGGGCTGGGCGTGTCCGCCATTGCGCGGCGCACCGGCCTCGACCGCAAGACGGTGCGCAAATACATCGAGAGCGGCCTGGAGCCGCCAGCCTACAAGCCACGCCAGCCGCGCCCGACCAAGGTCGGCCCGTTCGAGCCCTACCTGCGCGAGCGCGTGGCAGCCTTTCCCGACCTGACCGGCAGCCGGCTGCACCGCGAGATCCGCGACCTCGGCTATGGCGGCGGCTACACCATGGTGAAGGATTTCCTGCGCGAGGTCCGGCCCAATGCGCCCGCAGGCTTCGAGGTGCGCTTTGAAACGCCGCCGGGCCGGCAGGCGCAGGTCGACTTCGCGCATTTCCGCACCGTGTTCACCGACGAGCCGGGCACGGAGCGCGTGGTCTGGCTGTTCTCGCTCGTGCTCGGCCACAGCCGCATGCTGTGGGCGCGGTTCGTGCCGCAGCAGGACCTGCAGACCCTGCTGCGCTGCCACGCCGCCGCCTTCGAGGCGCTGGGCGGCGTGCCGGCCGAGGTGCTCTACGACCGCATGCGCACGGTGTTCATGCGCGAGGACCCCGAGGCGGGCCACGTCGTCTACAACCGCACCCTGGTCGAGTTCGCCCGCCACTACGACTACCTGCCCAAGGCCTGCCAGCCTTACCGGGCCAAGACCAAGGGCAAGGTGGAGCGCCCGTTCCGCTACGTCCGCGAGGACTTCTTCCTGGCCCGCAGCTTCCGCAACCTCGGCGACCTCAACGACCAGCTCCGCCAGTGGCTGGACCAGGTCGCCAACCCGCGCACCCACGCCACCACGCGCCGCGTGGTTTGCGAGCACTTTGCCGAGGAGCGCCCCAGCCTGCAGCCGCTGCCCGCCGGGCCGTTCCAGGCCGTGCTGCGGCTTGAGCGGCGCATCACCAAGGACGGCATGGTCTCGGTCGGCGGCAACCTTTACAGCGTGCCCGACACCACGCGCCGGCGCCCGGTCGAGGTGCACAGCACGGCCCACGAGCTGCGCATCCTGGAGGACGGCCAGGTCGTCGCCGTGCATCCCGTTCTCGACGGCCGCGGCCAGCGCCGCATCACCGCCGGGCACCGCGCAGTGCGTGCTCCGGCCAACAGCCAAACACCGCGCCAAGGCCCGGCGCCCGGCCGGACCGGCGACGTGGTCGCGCTGCGTCCGTTGGCGTTCTACGACGCCGTGGCCAAGCGGCTCGCCCGCAAGGGAACGGCCGCGTGACGCCCGCGCCTTTGCCGGATGCCCCGCTTGAGCGCATCCGCCACAACCTCGTCGGCCTGCGCATGCCGCGCGCGCTGGAAGCCCTCGATGCCGTGGTCCAGCAGCTCGAGCGCGGCCAGATCGGCGCCATCGAGGCGATCGACACGCTGCTGGCCGAGGAACTCACCGTGCGCGAGGGGCGCCGGATCAAGGCCGCCCTGCAGATGGCCCGGCTTGCCACCATCAAGACCATCGGCGGCTTTGACTTCTCGTTCCAGCCCTCGCTCGACCGCAGCCGCATCATGGCCTTGGCGGCGCTCGACTTCATCGACCGCCACGAGGTGGTCCACCTCATCGGCCAGTCCGGCACCGGCAAAAGCCACCTCGCCATAGCGCTTGGGGTCGAGGCCGTGCGCGCCGGGCGCAGCGTCTACTTCTCGCCGCTTGCCGACATCCTCGACAGCCTGGCCAAGGCCGACCGGGAAGGACGCCTGCGCGAGCGCATCCGCTATCTTTGCCGCTCGCAGCTGCTGATCATCGACGAGATCGGCTACCTCGCCGTCGGCTCGGCCGCCGGAAACCTGTTCTTCCAGCTGGTCAACGCCCGCTACGAGCGCGGCGCCATGATCCTGACCTCCAACCGCGGCTTCTCGGAATGGGATCAGGTTTTCGGGGACCCCGTGGTCGCCACGGCCCTGCTGGACAGGCTTTTGCACCATGCCGTCGTGGTGCAGATCGAGGGCTCCAGCTACCGGATGCGCCAGCATGCCGCCCTGCTGCCGCCCGCACCGCGTCCCAACCCCGCGGCCGGGCTTGCCGATGCCACGCCGCCGCGTCGCCGGGGCCGCCCGCCCAAGGCTGCCATGGCATAGCCGCACGGGGCGTGTCGCCTGCCCCCAGCCAAAGCCACTGCAATGCGTCACGTAACGGGTTCAGACCCACAACCTACAGCGCTCGTCACTGCCGGAGCCGCCCCGCGGCTCCGGCAGTGACGAGCGCAACGGCGTGGGGAAAATTACTCCGCCCGATTTGTGGACGGTCGGTCCGCCGTTGACAGGCCGGGTTCACAGCCCTTGTGACCGCGGCCCTGCCCGACGCCGTGCGGGTCGCG
>CAXTUQ010000782.1:0-2568 GCA_964247405.1 uncultured Acetobacteraceae bacterium | reverse complement strand
CTCCACCCCCGCAACGCAGGGCGGGCAGGACGGGGGGCAGGGCGGCCCGGCGAGTGACGCAGCCCAGGCCATTCGCGTGCCCGGCAGGTCCCCGGAATGCGGCCGGCGCCGGCTCGACGCGATCAGCCGCTCCTTGCAGGGGGTGCAACGCGTTCTGCTGCCGTACGATGATCGGCTCGCTTGGCTGCCCTATGCCTGCGCGGCCGCGTCTGCGGAGGTCACGCCGGGCACGGTGCTGGTTTCGACCCATCCGCCCGTGGTCACGCACCTGGCGGCGCTGGCGCTCAAGCGGCGGACCGGCCGGCCCTGGATCGCCGACTTCCGCGATCCGCTTCGGGGCAATCCGTCCCGGACGGCGCTCCGCGCCGGGCTGATCGACCGGGCGACCGAGTGGCTGGTGGTCTGGCAGGCCGATGCCGTGATCGCCAACACCGACGCTTCCGCCGCCATGCTGGCGCGCCGCTACCCCGCATGGGCCGGGAAGATCAGCACGATCTGGAACGGGTTCGACCCCGAGGATCGGATGGAGCCGCTGCCCCGCGCCGACCGGGCGCTCCGGGTAATAAGCCATATCGGCTCGCTGTACGGCGCGCGCACCCCGCTGCCGTTCGTCGCGTGCCTGAACCGGTTGATCGAGGGCGGCGCCATGCCGCCCGGCGCCATCCAGTTCCGCCAAGTCGGCTACAGCGACCCCGAATGCCTCGATCCCGCCGAGCCAGCCTACCAGACATTGCAAGGGCACGGCTGCCTGCACGTCGTGACCCACATCGTCCCGCAGCGCGAGGCGCGGCAGGAGATGCTGACGGCCGACTGGCTCCTGCTACTCGACATGAACGAGACTAACCCCGGGGTGCAGATCCCGGCGAAGACGTTCGAGTACATCCGAGCCTGCCGCCCGATCCTGGCGCTGACGACGCCCGGCTCCTCGACCGAGCGCGTGTTGGCCCTGTCCGGCGTTCCCCACGCCTGCGTTGATTTCGCGGCAGCGCCCGAGCGGTTTGATGCGGAGGTCTTGGCCTTCCTGCGCCGCCCGTTCTCAGACGTGGCGCCCAGCGCGCGGTTCTGGTCGGAGTTCGACGCCAGCCGCCAAACCGCAGCCTTGAGCGCACTGATCGACCGCGTGCGCTGTAAATCTGCCTCGCAAGCGGCCGGAGCTGAATTCCAGGGCGTCGTAGAGGGCCGGCCCGCATAGGCCGAACTGGCACCGCGGTGCGCAATGCATGCTGGAACGCGATTGGAGCGGGCGAAGGGATTCGAACCCTCGACCCCAACCTTGGCAAGGTTGTGCTCTACCCCTGAGCTACGCCCGCATCCTGGCGTGGCAGCGTTTTATGCGGGTCCGGCGCGTTGTGCAAGAGCACTTCGCGGATCGCCAGGGCGAGTCAAGCATCGCATCCGGACGGCCTCGCCGAATGATGGTGCTGGCTTGCACAGTCTGTCGGTATGCAACATCTATGCATCAACGGACCACCAGGGTAGGCAATTCCATGGACATGCTCATCGGTCAGAAAGCTGGGGCGCAGAAGAGGCCGGGGCCGGCAGGCCCGGCGCCGGCGCGCGGCGCCGGCGTCACACCGGACGAGATGATCATCGACGGCACGCAGCAGACGTTCATGCAGGACGTGATCGAGGCGTCGCGGTCCGTCCCCGTGCTGGTGGATTTCTGGGCTACCTGGTGTGGTCCCTGCAAGCAGCTCACGCCCGCTTTGGAGAAGGTGACCCGGGCGGCAGGCGGTCGCATCAAGCTGGTCAAGATCGACATCGATGCCAACCGGGCGCTGGTCCAGCAGCTTGCGCAGATCGGCCTGCCGCTGCAGTCCGTGCCGACGGTCGCTGCCTTCTGGCAAGGACAGATCGCCGACCTGTTCCAGGGGGCACTGCCAGAAAGCGAGGTCAAGCGGTTCGTCGAGAGCCTGCTGAAGCTGGCGGGCGGCGCGATGCCGGCTGCGGACCTGCTGGCGGAAGCGAAGGCCGCGATGGAAGCCGCGCAGTTTGAGGAGGCCGGCGGCCTGTTCAGCGCCTTGCTGCAAGAGGAGCCGGAGAACCCGGCCGCCTGGGCTGGGCTGATCCGCGTGCTCATGGCGCTCGGCCAAGAGGACCAGGCCCGGGAAGCGCTGGAGCAGATCCCGCCGGCCATCGCCGAGCACGCCGAGATCAATGGGGCACGGAGCGCGCTGCTGCTGGCCGAGGAGGGCCGCCGGGCCAGCAGCCAGCTCGGCGAGTTCGAGCGCCGGCTTGCCGCCGACCCGGCTGACCACCAGGCGCGCTACGACCTCGCTGCGGCGCTGAACGCCAGCGACCGCCGGGCCGAGGCGGCTGACGCGCTGCTGCACATCGTCAAGCATGACCGTGCCTGGAACGACGACGCGGCGCGGCTGCAGCTGCTGAAGCTGTTCGAGGCTTGGGGGCTGGCTGACCCCGCAACCCTGGCCGCGCGACGCAAGCTGTCGGCATTGCTGTTCCGGTAGTCCCATGTCCCAACCCGGCCCGGACAAGCTGCCGACGGAATTCCCGGTGTTTCCCTTAGGTGGCGCCTTGCTGCTGCGGCAAGGCAAGCTGCCGCTGAAC
>CAXTUQ010000781.1:0-2570 GCA_964247405.1 uncultured Acetobacteraceae bacterium | reverse complement strand
AAAGAAGCTCGACGCCACCATCAATTCGCGCGCCACGTCGTCAGACCATTCGATCGGGCTGTTCAGCGTGTAGCGGGACAGCACGGAGGCGGACACCACCAGGAGGTCCAGGAACAGCAGCCCGGCGGCGACCGCATCGACCGCAGCTAGCAGGGCGCCGATGCCGCGGTCGCACGCCCGGCCCAGGCTGGACGCCCGGCTGCTGGACATCCGGCCCAAGCTGGCCACCCGGTTAGGCAGCCGTGTCCTGGATGCGGTCCACCACCGGTTTCGCCTCTGGCATGCGGTGGAGGAACGCTTCGGTCTGCGGCAGCACCCGCTTACGGAACGCCGCCGTGTCGCACTCGATCACCGTGACGCCGTTCGCCTTCAGGACGCCGAGCGCCTCCTGCTCCGCCGCCAGCCCATAAGCCCGGTGCGCCGCCGCGGCGCGCTGTGCAGCGTCAAGGAACCCGTCCCGCAGCTTCGGGTCCATGCGCTTGAAGGTCACGTCGCTGAAATACAGCACCAGCGGCGAGAAGATGTGCTGCGTCAGCGCGTAGAACTTGGCGGTTTCGTAGAACTTGCTGGCGAGCACGGTCGGCGGGTCGTGCTCCAGCCCATCCAGCACGCCGGCTTGCAGCGCCGTGTAGATCTCTCCGAATGCGAGCGGCGTGGCGGCGGCGCCCATCAAGCGCAGGCACTCGGTGATCACCGGGTTCGGCAGGGTGCGGATCTTGAGGCCGGCCAGGTCGTCGGGCGTGTGCACCGGCTTCTTCGCCAGCACGCTGCGCGCGCCGAAGTTGTAGGACCAGGCGATCACATGGATGCCGGCGCCCTTGAGCAGCGCATCCTCGATCGGCTTGCCCGCGCCCGCCTCGATGGCCCGGGTCTGCTGCGGGAAGCTTTGGAATAGGTAGCCGAGGTCCATCACGCCCACCAGCGGCACCAGGTTGGCGGAGATGGAGGTGCCCGACACCATCATGTCGATGACGCCGAGTTTCACCGAGTTGATGACGTCGATCTCCTGGCCCAACTGGTTGTCGGGGAAGAACTGCAGCGCGATCCGGTCGGCCAGGCCGTTCTCCGCCAGGGCCTGCTGCAGCCGGTCGGAAAAGGTGCGGCCGTTGGCGTATTTCGGGTCGTTCGGCAAGGAGCTTGACAGCCGCATCCGGAGCGGCGCCGCCTGCGCCCGGCCGATGATCGCGGGCACCGCCAGCACCCCGGCGGCGGCCAGCAAGGCCCGGCGGGTCCCCTCCCTCATGGCGTCCATCGCCTCGCTCCCCATCCGGCCGCGGCCGGTTCTTGTTCCGCATCCGGCTGCGGCCGGTTCTTTCGCCCGCAGACCCTACGGCGGGCTTTGCGTGCAATCAACCGCCGGGTCTGCCAGCGTATGGGATGATGCGCATCCTGCTGACCCACACGCCGCCCATGCTGGCGAACTACTACGGCGACCGCGCCCTGGCCGCGCTGCGCCGCCATGGGGAGGTTCGGCTCAACACGACGGGCCGCGTGCTGGACGATCCGGACGCCCTCGTTGCCGCCGCGGGCGACGCGGAGGTGATCGTGGCGGACCGGCAGGTCCCGGTGGGGGCGAAGGTGTTCGCGGCGCTGCCCGGGCTGAAAGCGGTGTGCCGGGTCGCGGTGGACATCAGCACCATCGACGTGGCGGTGGCGTCGCGTCACGGCGTGCTGGTGACGCGGGCGACGCCGGGCTTCGTCGCGGCGGTGACGGAGCTTGCCGTGGGCTTCATGGTCGATCTGGCCCGCGGCGTGTCGCGCGCCGTGGTGGACTACCGCGCCGGGCTTGAGCCGCGGCCCGGGCCGGGACGGCAGCTTGCCGGCGCCACGCTCGGCATCATCGGCTACGGCGCCATCGGCCGCAGCCTGGCGCCGGTCGCCCTGGCGCTCGGCATGAGGGTGCTGGTGGCCGACCCTTATGCGGCGGTGACGGACCCGGCGCTGCGCGCGGTTCCGTTCGCGGCGCTGCTGGCGGAGGCGGATTTCGTGGTCTGCCTGGCGCTGGCCACAGCCGAGACCGAGAACCTGATGGACGCCGGCGCCTTTGCCCGCATGAAGCGCGGTGCGTTCTTCGTCAACCTGTCCCGCGGCGGCCTGGTGGACGAGGCGGCGCTGCGGGACGCGCTGCACGCCGGGCACCTGGGCGGCGCCGCGCTGGACGTGGGCCGCGCGCCGGACCAGAAGCCGACGCCGGGGTTGGCCGGGCGCTCGGACGTGATCGCGACCCCGCACATCGGCGGGCTGACGCCCGAAGCGGCGGAGCACCAGGCGCTCGACACGGTATGGCAAGTGGAGGCGTTGGCGCAGGGCCGGATGCCGGAGGGGGCGGTGAATGCGGACCATGCGACGCGGCTGCGGGGGTGATCGGGCGAGGCGGATGACGCTGCGACTTGCTCTCCAGACCGGCAATTCTTCTTGCGCAGCCCGGCAAGACATCGTTTGATCCGTGACGCGAAGAATGGAGTTTCCATGCGCCCGACCGCCCTATTTGCTGCGGCCCTCACCCTGATGGCGGGACCCGTGCTCGCCCAAACGACGCCCCCGGACGTCTCGCCGCCGGGGTGAAGGGG
>CAXTUQ010000780.1:0-2577 GCA_964247405.1 uncultured Acetobacteraceae bacterium | reverse complement strand
TTGCAACCAACCAACCCACCGGTCCGAGCACTTGTTTCCGGATAAGCCCTAAGCTCCAAAACGTCGCTGTAGGGCGTGAGCGGCCCGCCCCGGCTGACATGCGGTCGGGTGTGCAGCGCGGCAGCTTCGTCCTCGGGCGCAAGCTGCATGACGGCGGCAAGCTTCAGCGCTTCGTGCTCGGGGTCCACGGCCTTGGGGGTGCCGTCCTGGTCCTCCACGGGGATCGGGAAGACGTGCAGAACCGTGCCCCTCTCGTTGAGCACGTCAACCAGGCATTCCTTCATGTCGCATCCCTCGCAGCGTGGCGGCTTTCCTGCGGGAGCTACTTACAGGAAAGAACGTCTCCCGCACGATGGGATTTGTCACGAAAATTGAAGGTCTGTTGCGGGGGAGCCGATGCGTTGGCCTCCGCTGGCCCAGCAGCGGAACAGGCCCCGTCAGTCCGCCTGGACGGATGATGCGGCATGGTCCGTCACCGGCCTCGAAGGCCCGACCTGGTGCCAAAGCAGGACGGCAGCAAAACCAAGGCCGGAGGCGACGGCTGCCAGGACAAGGCTGCCAACGGCCGCATTTCGGACGCGGGACCTCCTCCGCCTGGCCAGCATCCGTCCTTGCAACTCGTCCAAGTTCCCGCTCACCCCGGCTCCCCTTTTGGCGTGGCCTTCCATGTTGGCCGCGGCTCCGATCAGGGAAGGTTAGGAATTGTCAAGCGCCGGCCAGCTGACGTCGGGCTCAGGCCGCCTTCCGGCCGAAAGCCGCCGGCGCACGATGCTGCGGGCCGCCCATCGAGGATACCTGGCCTGCCCGCAGCTCCACCACCGTCCCGCCGCCCTGCCGGGCGCCGTCACGGTCCTGCCGGCGGTAGCGGGCTGCGGCCTCGCCCCGGCTCCGACAGTCCCACTTCTCCAGGATGCTGTGGACGTGGTTCTTCACCGTGGGCAGGGCGACAGCCAGGCGGCGCGCGATTAGCTTGTTCGACAGGCCGTCCGCCAGCAGCTCGGCGATCTCCTGCTCGCGGGAGGTCAGGGAGAAGATCCCGGCCCGGTCTGCACGCTCGTTGGAGCGGCCGGCGAACCGGTTCAGCAGCAGGGCGGTCAGCCGCGGCGGGCACGCCACCTCCCCCGCGCCGACGCGGTGCACGGCGGACAGCAGGTCGTCGGCTGAGGTGTCCAGTCCCAGATACCCGGAGATGCCGACGTCGGCCCAGGCGAGGAACTCCTCGTCCCGCTCGCCAGCGGCCAGGACGACGACGCTCGCCTTGGGAGCGTGCGCCCGAACCGTGCCGACCAGCGCCACCCCTTCGGGATGCGACGCATCGACGACGACCATGCCAGGCGCGAACGCCACGAGGGCGGCCTCGACCGTCTCGCGAGAGAATGCGCCGCAGGCCCGGTTTCCGTTGTCGCCCTGCAAGGCCGCGACCAGGGCGTCCCGCAGCATGCGCACTTGGCTGATCAAAAGAATGTCCACGCCGCACTGCCGTATCATTTATGACCCGAATGCATAATACGTTAAGAATGCGATTTGTCTCATGATTGATTTGTTAGAAGATGATGGGGAATGTCGGGGATTGTTGGGGAGGGCGCATGCGGACAGCGGCAGCTTGGAAGCCGTGCAGGAATGCTTGCGCTTGGCTGCGGCACGCGAGGAGGGCCGCCGCGGCGAGCGCTTGGCCACTGCGCTCCCGGCCCGGGCCTGTCGGGCGCATGGCCTTCCCGGCAGGCACGCGCAGGGAACCGGGGCAGGCCGCGCCGTGGATAGGCTGACCACCGAGGAACGGTCGCGCCTGATGTCGCGCATCCGCGGCAAGCACACCAAGCCCGAGATGGCGGTCAGGCGCCTCGTCCACGGCATGGGCTTCCGCTACCGCCTGCACCGGCGCGACCTGCCCGGCAGCCCCGACCTAGTGCTGCCCCGGCACCGGAAGGTCATCCTGGTGCACGGCTGCTTCTGGCACTCCCACCCCGGCTGCCGGGCGAGCAGGGTGCCTGCCTCAAACACGGGCTACTGGGCGCCCAAGCTGCGCCGCAACGCGGAGCGGGACGCCGCCAGCGAGGAAGCGCTGCGGCTGGCGGGGTGGGCGGTGCTGGTCGTCTGGGAATGCCAGACCAGGAAAGCAGCGGACCTGGGGGACAAGCTCGGCGCCTTCCTGAACGGGGCGGCGCCATAGGTGGCGGCGTCTCACGCCGGACCCGAAGTCTGCCAGAGCCAGAGCGTGGCGCATAGCGGCGGCAGTGCAGGAAAGCCGGGGCGCCTCCTTCTCTGGCGGCGCTCCGGCCTCTTCACCCTTCCTCCGCCCTGTCCCGCGGTTCAGCGTTGTGGGCTGGCGTCTTCCTTCCGCCTGCCCCCTTTCGCTGCGGTGTCCGCGGTGCCGGCGTCGAAGGCGCGCAGCCCCCGCCGCCGCCAGCGGGCGCGGAGGTCGGCCGGGCTGGGTCCGGCCGCGTCGACGCCGCGCAGCAGGTCGTCGAGCAGCAGGAGGCCGCCGAGCAGGGTGGCGCGGTCGTCGTCCACCCGCTCGTGCAGGGGAGTGTCAAAAACCTGGGGCAACATGCTTGCTTGCCTGTTTCGGGCTGATTG
>CAXTUQ010000779.1:0-2577 GCA_964247405.1 uncultured Acetobacteraceae bacterium | reverse complement strand
GCGGTTCATCGCGGCGGCGCTGGCCGGCGACCGCTCGATCCGCCGGCTGGAGGACATGGGCGCGCAGGCCAACCAGTTCGCCATGGCCAAGGCGCTGGCCAGCGGCGACCCGCGCCTGATGCAGAAGGCCGGGCTGGAAGCCGAGATCGCCCGCCTGCGCCGGCTGCGTGCAGCCCATTTCGACGGCCAGCACGCGGCGCGGCGCATGGTGGCCGACGCGCAGGCAGAGGCCTGGTCGTCGCGCACCCGCTGCAAGCAGATCGAGACGGACCTGACCAAGCGCACGCCGACGCGGGGCGACCTGTTCAGCATGGAGGTGAACGGCAAGCCCACGACCGAGCGCCGGGTGGCCGGCGGCTCGCTGCTGACGCGCATCCGGCTGCTGGCCCACGAGCGCGCCGTGGGCAAATGGACGCTGGCCCGGATCGGCGGCTTCGCGGTGAAAGCCGAGGGCCGCAGCTGGGGCACGGTGGCCTGCCACCGCCTGGACGTGTGGCTGGACCGCACCGGCCACGAGCAGGCGGTGGAGGTCGAGGACGAGCTGACCCCCATGGGGCTGGTCACGCGGCTCGAATACATGCTGGACCGCATGGAGGTGGACCTGGCCGGGCACCGGCGGCGCATCGTCGAGGCGGAGGCGCGCGAGGCGGCCTATAGCCAGCGGATCGGCGAAGTGTTCGCCTACGAGGGCGAGCTCGACGCCAAGCAGGCCGAGCTGGACGCGATCGAGGCGGACCTCGGGGCAAACGCCGGGCACGTCGCGGACAGCACAAACGCTGGGCGTTTCGCCGAGGCCGCGTAGCCGCCGCCCGATCTGACCCGTCTGTTCCCAGCCGCCCCGGCCTGGGTGAGCAGCGGAGCCGGGACGGGCAGGAAGGACGTGAAGGAACGGGGACGACCGACACCGAAGCGGATCGCTCCCGCATGCCCGGCCGGCGCCGCAAGAGTGCGTCGCGCCAAGGCGCTCCCGCGCTGCGCGCGCTCTTGCCCCGCCGTCCGGGATGCGGGGTGCGGAAGGTATGCGAAACCGCGGAGCGGTTTGCGCAGGCCAAGCCGAGATGGAACGGCGGAGGCATCGAACCAAGGAGAGCAACGAAATGGAACTCAGGACCGTCGATCCCCGCATCCTGGCCGAGAACCCCGACAATCCACGCAGGAAAGCGCCGCCTGATCAGGCCGACCTGCAGATGGCCGCCACCGCGCGTGCCATCGGCATCCTGCAGCCGCCCGTTGTGCGCGAGACGGCGGGCAAGCTGATGACGGTGTATGGCCACCGCCGGGTGCGCGGCGCCATCGCCGCCGAGCTGGCCGAGATCCGGGTGCTGGTGCTGGGCGAGGCCGAGCACGCCGACGACGACCAATTGCGAGCCATGGTGGAGAACGTCGTCCGCAAGCAGATGTCGCCGGTGGAGCAGTGGCGCGCCATCGAGACGCTCGTCTCCGACCGCTGGACGGAGGAGGCCATCGCCACCGCGCTGGTGCTGCCGATCCGGACCCTGCGCAAGCTGCGCCTGCTCGCGCACATCCACCCGCCCATGCTGGACCGCATGCACGCCGGCGACATGCCGAACGAGAACGACCTGCGCCTGATCGCCTCCGCCTCGCCCGAAGAACAGGCGAGCGTGTGGAAGAAGAACAAGCCGAAGAAAGGCGAGGGCGTGACCTGGTGGCAGCTTGCCCGCGCGCTCACCCGCCGGACCATGCGCGCCGCGGACGCGGTGTTCGACGCGGAGTTCGCCGCCGCCTACGGCGTGCAATACGTCGAGGACCTGTTCGCGCCTGCCGGCGAGGACAGCCGCACGACCACGGACGTGGACGGCTTCCTGGCCGCGCAGCACGCCTGGGTCGAGGCGAACCTGCCGGAGAACGGCGTGGTGCTGCAAGCGAACGAATATGGCGGCCCCAAGCTGCCGCGGGAGGCGCAGCGCTTCTACGGCAAGCCCGGCAACGGCGGCGGCGAAAGCGTCGGCCACTACGTCGATGAAAGGACGGGCCGGGTGGAGACGGTGCTGTTCACCCTGCCGGTGCCGGCTGCAAAGACGCGGGGCAAGGACGCGGGCGACGATCCCGCGCCGCCGGCCAGGGCGCGGCCCGACGTGACGCAGAAGGGGCTGGCGATGATCGGCGACATGCGCACCGACGCCCTGCACGCGGCGCTGCGCGACGAGCCGATCGACGACGGCAGGCTGATCGCGCTGCTGGTGCTGGCCTTCGCCGGCAGCAACGTCGAGGTCAAGACCGGCCTGGCGGAGGGGAGGCTGCAGCGCGACAGCCGCGCCGCCATCGCCGGCACGCTGACGGAAGGCGGCGCGGTCACGTCCGACCCTGCCGTCCTGCACAAGGCCGCGCGTGCGATGCTTGCCTACGCGCTGTCCTGCCGTGAGAACTGGTCCAGAAGCGGCGCGGTCGCGCGCCTGGCCGGCGACGCCATCGGCGCGGACGCCCACCTGCCCAACATGGCAACGACGGAGTTCCTGTCCTGCCTGTCCAAGGCGGCGGCGGAGGGCGTGGCCATTGGCCTCAACGTGCCCGTGCAGCCCACGGGCAAGGCGACCCGCGGCGCGGTGATCGCCCGCG
>CAXTUQ010000778.1:2335-2578 GCA_964247405.1 uncultured Acetobacteraceae bacterium | reverse complement strand
CAGGTCATCTGCAGCTCGACCCAGACCAGCAGCGGGAGGGTGCGGTCGCCGAGCTCCGCAGGCGCCGCCGGGTAATGCGCATCCCGCACGGCGGCCAGGGCGGCACGGTCGAGCAGCGGGCTGCCGGCGGATTACTTCACCTGGACGTTGCGGACCGCGCCCGACTGGTAGTCCAGCTGCAACTGCGCCCGCCCGGTGAGCTGCATCGCAGCGGCGGCGGCGGGATAGCGCAGCGCCGCCTGG
>CAXTUQ010000778.1:2010-2325 GCA_964247405.1 uncultured Acetobacteraceae bacterium | reverse complement strand
GGCGCGGATACGCCCCTGCAGCGTTGCCGTTGCGGCGGAAAGCCGTGCGCCCCCGGCCGGCACGGCCGGCTCCGGCAATGTGACAGCCGGGATTGCTGGAGCCGTCGAGGTCTGGGCCGGAGGCGAAATCGGGACGTGCATGACCCGCGGCTGCTCCGCCGGTGGGCGCCGCATCAAGCGTCGCGCAAGTGCAGGCTTTGGCGATGCAAGCGCCGGCGGCTCTGCGGAAGCAGCCACGTCGGGCATCGGCGGCGCGGGAGGCGCGTCCTCGTCGATGGGCGGCGCCGGCGCCGGTTCGGACGACGGCAGGGCGGG
>CAXTUQ010000778.1:0-2000 GCA_964247405.1 uncultured Acetobacteraceae bacterium | reverse complement strand
GTCCTGCTCTGGCGGCGCGAAAGGGGGTGGTTCTGGCGCGGGCGGAGATGCGTCCGTCACGGCAGTCGGCGTGGGAGCAGGCTCCTGCTCGGCGGAGGGCTGGGCCGCCGGGGTCTCGGGCGGCGGCACGGGCACGTCCATTGCCAATTCAACGGCGACGGGCTCAGGCGGTGGCGGCGCTCTGCCCGCCGCGAATTCGACGCCGGCGACGACGGCGCCTTGCAGCATGAGCGCGAGAACAAGCGCCGCCGCCATGCGTCCTCGGCTGGCCGAAGCAGCGGAATTCGCCCGCCATGCGGGGTGTGCACGCACCGGCGCAGCAGGGCCATGCTGCGGACAGGTCGGCCAAGGCAGCGGGCGCGTGTTCTCCAGCATCAAGGGTCGTTACCGCCCCTGGAGAAGCCGGTCAGTTATGTTATGATGACGTTCGCATCGTTCAACGATGCCGTGTCCGGCGTCGCCAACCCGTTATTGAGGCGTGGAGGCATAGGCCGCAAGGATCACGTATCCGGCCGCGCCCAACGTCGCGTGCAGCGCCACCACCAGGCCTGACGGCCGGCGCCGGCGGATTTGGGCGAGAACCACCACGGCAGCCCCCATCAGAGTGCCGGCGAGCAGGCTTGCGGCAATTTGGCCCATGCCGCTCCTGTCGGGCGCGCCGGCTGCGACCACCGTGAAGAACAGCGTCGATCCGGTGACGCCCAGCAGTCCATGCGCGACGCTGATCCACCGCGCCAAACCCCGGATCGGCCGCTCCTGCAAGTAGAAGCAGCCGACCGCCAAGCCGGCTGCGACCGTTACGCCCAGAATCCAGAAAACAGCGTCGAGCATGGGAACCGCCGTTCTGCCGCAGTCGCCACCATGCGCCGCCGTGCCATACTGGGTTTCAATGGACCACTGGCCGCGCCGCGCCGCAAGCAGCCTGCGACGCCGCTCTACCCCCCATGCGGCTTCGGAATCCGGAACAGCCCCCACGCCCCCCTCTGCGTGCTCCCCTTCTCATGGAACTGCGCCATGTCCTGGATGTGCGACGCGGTGACAAAGACCGACCCGTCCGGCCCTTCCGCCAGGCTGTCGGGCCAGCGCAGCCGCGCGTCCTGCGCCACCACCCGCATCGTGCCGTCCGGCGCGCGCATCCGCACCCCGTTGATCGCCGGGTCGGTGATGAACAGGTAGCCCTGCTTGTCCATCCACAGCCCGTCCGCGACGTTGGTCGTCGCGACCTTCTCCACCTTCGCCCCCACATCCGCGCCGGGGTCGGTCAGCGCGCTCGTCGGCACCCGGTACAACGTCCGCCCCACCAGCGCCTGCCAGTACAGCCACTCCCCCGCCGCATCCAGCGCGATGCCGTCCGCGGCGAACGCCGGAATCCGGTGGTCCGGGCGGCGCAGCTCGTGCCCGTCCGTCATCGGCACCACCCCCGGCTCCGGCTGCGTCCTCGGGTCGCCGTCCAGCACCCGGCGCGCCGTGCCCGCCGCCACATCGACCACGATCAGCGCCCCCTTCTGCCCGCTGTCGGTCAGGTAGGCGTATTTCCCGTCCGGGCTGACCCGCACGTCGTTCATGTAGCTGCCCTGCGGCGCCGCCGCCTCGTCGAACAGGATCACCTGCGCCACCTTGTCGGTCTGCAGGTCGATCTTCACCAGCTTCGGCCCGCCGGGCTTGATGAACTCGTTGCCCGGCGCCGCCGGATCGACCACCCACAAGAAGCCCTGCGGGTCCACGGTCACGCTCTGCACGCACACCCAATGGTCCTGCGTCGAAAGCGGCTTCAGGTTGCTCCAAGCGTTCCACCCGGCATCCGGATACGGTTTGAGCCGCCCGCCCGGCATCACCTCCGCCACCGACACCGGCACATCCTTTTCCCAGCGCGGGAAGTTCACGAACATGCGCCCGGTCCGCGGCGACACGGCGACCCCCGTCACCTGCCCCTCGAACGCCGCCACCTGCTCCAGTTTCGGGAGCCCCGCCGGCCCGGCGCTGCCCGGGGTCGCCGCCAC
>CAXTUQ010000777.1:0-2583 GCA_964247405.1 uncultured Acetobacteraceae bacterium | reverse complement strand
CTACCGCAACGAGGAGGGCCACATCGTCCACAACCCGGATCGCCCGATCCTGGAGGAGATGGACAGCCTGCCGAGCGTGATCGACGTCTATCACCGCGACCTGCGCATCGAGGACTACTTCATCGGCTACCTGAAGCACCCCTACATCTCGGTCTACACCGGCCGGGGCTGCAAGAGCCGCTGCACCTTCTGCCTGTGGCCGCAGACGGTGGGCGGTCACCGCTACCGCACGCGCAGCGTCGAGAACGTGGTCGCCGAGATCGCCTACGCCAAGCGCCGCTTCCCGCAGGTGAAGGAGTTCTTCTTCGACGACGACACCTTCACCGACGACCTGCCGCGCGCCGAGGCCATCGCCGAGGGCCTGGGCAAGCTCGGCGTCACCTGGTCGTGCAACGCCAAGGCCAACGTGCCGCGGGCGACGCTCAAGGTCTTGAAGGACAACGGGTTGCGGCTGTTGCTGGTCGGCTACGAGAGCGGCAACCAGCAGATCCTGCACAACATCAAGAAGGGCATGCGGATCGAGGTCGCGCGGCAGTTCACCCGTGACTGTCACGAGCTGGGCATCAAGATCCACGGCACGTTCATCCTCGGCCTGCCCGGCGAAAGCAAGGAGACCATCGAGGAGACGATCCGCTTCGCCACCGAGATCAACCCCCACACCCTGCAGGTCAGCCTGGCCGCGCCGTATCCCGGCACCTTCCTGTATGACCAGGCGGTGGAGAACGGCTGGCTGGACGCGGAACATGCCGAGCTGATCGACGAGCGCGGGGTGCAGATCGCGCCGCTGCACTATCCGCACCTGTCGCACAAGGAGATCTTCGGCAGCGTCGAGGAGTTCTACAAGCGGTTCTACTTCCGCGCGCCGAAGATCGCCTCCATCGTCGGCGAGATGGTGCGCAGCCCGCAGATGATGAAGCGCCGCCTGCGCGAAGGCGTGGAGTTCTTCCAGTTTCTGCGGGAGCGCCAGAAGGCGGCCTGACCGCCCGCCGGCGGCCCGGCTCTGCGCTCAAGACGGGTCATCATCTCCGCCGACGACTTCGGGTTGTCGGAAGGGGTGAACGAGGCGGTGGAGCAGGCCTGCCGCGACGGCCTGCTGACCACGGCCAGTTTGATGGTCGCGGGTCCCGCTGCCGCCGATGCGGTCCGCCGGGCGCGCAGGCTGCCGCAACTGCGGGTCGGGCTGCACCTCGTGGTGATCGAAGGCCCAGCGGTTGGCCCGGCGCCAGGCCTGCTGGATGCGGACGGGCAGTTTCCGTCCGATCAACTGTGGCTAGGTATCGACTACTTCTTCCGCCGAGGCGCACGCCGGGCGCTGGCGGCGGAAATCCGCGCGCAATTCGCCGCCTTCGCCGCCACCGGGCTGCGTCTCGACCACGCCAACGCCCACAAGCACATGCACCTGCACCCCACGGTCGGCCGCCTCATGCTAGAAGCGGGCGCGGAGCACGGCCTGCCCGCGATCCGCATTCCCGCCGAGCCTCCCGCCACCATGCTGGGCTGCGGCGCGGCGCAGCGCCTGGGTGACCGCCTGCTCTACGCCGGGATGCGCGTGCTGCGTGCCCAGGCGCGCCGGGCCAGGGTGCAGACCAACGATCATGCGTTCGGCATCGCCTGGAGCGGCCACATGACCGCGGACCGCATCATCCGGCTGGCCGCGCATCTGCCGCCTGGGGTGAGCGAAATCTACTTCCACCCGGCAAGCCATCGGGATGCACGCCTGACCCGGCTGATGCCGGACTATGAGCATGAGGCCGAGTTGGCCGCGCTGGTCGATCCCGCAGTCCGCGCCGCGTTCGCCCGGGCGGGCGCGGTGCCAACGAGCTACGACGCCCTGTAGGCGACCGGCACGTGGAATTGCGCGGATTGCGTCGGCACGCTGTGCGCCGCCGATTGCGACCGCACGGCCACCCAGCCCAGCACCAACGCAACGATGATCATGCAAGTCCGAACAAACGCCATAACCTGAAACCCTGTAGCACTGCACCCGCGAGATTGCCCGGGGATTGCGGCGGCTTTTAGCGCCGAGATGACGATATTGTGGCAAGCAGCGCCGGGACAAATACCATGCTCGCGATCAGAGTGCAGCAAAGGCTAATCAGAAGCAGGGCACCCATGCTTGCAGTGCCTGGGTGGCCCGACAGCGCGAGCGAGCCGAACGCCGTGGCCGTGGTGAGCGCCGAGAACATCACCGCCCGCGCCGTGGACGACGCCAGATGCGACCGCAGCCCGGCCCGCCAGTTCATGACGAAATAGATGTTGAACGACACCCCCACGCCCAGCAGAAGCGGCAGGGCGATCACGTTGGCGAAGTTGAGCGGCAGCGGCAGCCATGCCGCGACGATCACCGTCAACAGCGCGGACAGCAGAAGCGGCGCCAGCACCAGCGCCACGTCGAGCACCCGGCGCAGCGCGAGGAACAGGATCAGCGTGATGGCGATGACGGCGCCGAGCGCCGCGCGCTTGAACGCGGAGGTGATGGTCTCCGCCGTGGCGGTGATGGTGGGCGCCGGGCCGCCGGCGTCGGGCACCACGGCGCTGACCTGGTCCACGAAGGCGTGCAGCCCTTCGGCGCGGGCGGCGTCC
>CAXTUQ010000776.1:0-2595 GCA_964247405.1 uncultured Acetobacteraceae bacterium | reverse complement strand
CGTGGTCGGGCACCGCCTGTCCAGCGTGCGCGACGCCGACCTGGTGGTGGCGATGGCCGACGGGGCCGTGGTGGAACAGGGGTCGCATGCCGAACTGCTGGCGCGCGACGGGCTGTATGCCCGGCTGGTGAGCGCCCAGGCGCTGGCTGCTTGAAGAACTGACGACTTGCACCAATCGCCCGGGCCTGTTGAAGAACCCTGTTCCGGGCGGCTCTGCGCCGAGTGCGATGCGGCGGTGCGAGGGCGACGCGCCGTGCCTGTCGGCAGCCGCTCGGCGACGGTCAAGGCCGATGCGGTGGGCGTGGTGGCGGGCAGGCCGGCTTGAAGCGGCGCACCGGGATCGCGCCCGTCTTCGGCGAGGGCGTCGGCGCGCTTGGCTGGGCCGTCATAAGCGATGCCGCGCCGCGATCCTGAGCTATCGTATGGTCGTTGGCGAGATCAGGGACCCGAAGCTGCGGCCTTGAGCCGCCGCATAACGAAGGAAGCACACCATGCCAGATACCCCCTTGCCGCCCGCGCACCTGGAACCGGGCGACGTGCCCGACGCGCCGCTGCGCCGCCGCAAGACGCCGGAGGACCTGCGCAGCCGCCGCTGGTTCGGCCCGGCGGACCTGCGCTCCTTCGGCCATCGCTCCCGCGCCATGCAGATGGGCTACGCGCCGGAGGAATGGACGGGCAAGCCGGTGATCGCGATCCTGAACACCTGGTCCGACCTGCAGCCCTGCCACATGCACTTCAAGACGCGCGTGGACGACGTGAAGCGCGGCATCCTGATGGCCGGCGGCTTTCCGGTGGAGCTGCCGGCGCTGTCCGTGTCGGAAAGCTACGTCAAGCCGACCACGATGATGTATCGCAACATGCTGGCGATGGAAACGGAGGAGCTGCTGCGCTCCCACCCGGTGGACGGGGCAGTGCTGATGGGCGGCTGCGACAAGACGACGCCCGCGCTGCTGCTGGGCGCGACCAGCATGGACATCCCGGCGGTGTTCGTGCCTGCCGGCCCCATGCTGCGCGGCAACTGGCAGGGCAAGACCCTGGGCAGCGGGTCCGATAGCTGGAAATATTGGGATGAGCTGCGGGCGGGGAAGATCACCGACCAGGACTGGCTGGGCGTGGAGGGCGGCATCGCCCGCTCCTATGGCACCTGCATGACCATGGGTACGGCCTCCACCATGACCGCCATCGCCGAGGCTTGCGGCATGGTGCTGCCGGGCGGGTCCAGCATCCCCGCGGCGGACGCCGGGCACATCCGCCTCGCGTCCGAGAGCGGCAGGCGGGTCGTGGACATGGTGTGGGAGGACCTGACGCCCCGGCGCATCCTGACGCGGCAGGCCTTTGAGAACGCCATTGCCGTCGCCATGGCGATGGGCTGCTCCACCAACGCCATCATCCACCTGATCGCCATGGCCCGCCGCGCCGGGCAGGAGATCGGGCTGGACGACTTCGAGCGGTTCAGCCGCCGGGTGCCGGTGATCGGCAACGTGCGGCCGTCCGGCAACCAGTACCTGATGGAAGATTTTTTCTATGCCGGCGGCATCCGCGCGCTGATGCAGAACATCCGCGAGCACCTGGACCTGTCCTGCCTGACCGTCACCGGCCGCACCCTGGGCGAGAACATCGCGGGCGCGCGCACCTTCAACGACGACGTGATCCGCCCCGTGGGCCGCCCGATCTACGGGGAGGGGTCCTTGGCGGTGCTGCGCGGCAACCTGGCGCCGGACGGCTGCGTGATCAAGCCGGCGGCGATGGATCAGCGTTTCCTCAAGCACTCCGGCCCGGCGCTGGTGTTCGACGACTACCCCAGCATGAAGCAGGCGGTGGACGACGAGACCCTTGACGTCACGCCCGACCACGTCCTGGTACTGCGCAACGCCGGGCCGCAGGGCGGCCCGGGGATGCCGGAATGGGGGATGCTGCCGATGCCGAAGCGGCTGCTGAAGGAGGGCCACCGCGACATGCTGCGCCTGTCCGACGCGCGCATGTCGGGCACCAGCTACGGCGCCTGCGTGCTGCATGTCGCCCCCGCGGCCTATGTGGGCGGGCCGCTGGCCTTGCTGCGCACGGGGGACATCGTCAGCATCGACGTGGACGCCCGCAGCATCGACATGGAGGTGCCGAAGGAGGAGCTGGCCCGGCGCCGCGCGGCCTGGGGCGCGCCGGAGCCGCGGTTCGAGCGCGGCTACGGCTGGGTGTTCACCAAGCACATCCAGCAAGCCAACGAGGGCTGCGACTTCGACTTCCTGCGCACCGAGTTCGGCGCCCCGGTGCCGGAACCGGTCATCTACTGACCCCGCTTCCGCGGGCGGGAACTCCAGCAGAGGGACCATCCCATGACCCTGTCCACCGACGACAGCGAGAACACCCGCGTGCTGGCGGAGGAGCTGAGGTGCGCGGTGGGTTCATGAAGACGCGGCGGCTCGTCCCTGTTACCGTATTGGCTCTCATGATGGCATTCGCAGCACCTTTGGCGGCGCAGGACGCGACGCCAGGCGTCCAGGTCGCCGGGGGCGCGCTGCGCGGCGCCGTGGCGGACGGCATCGCCGCGTTCAAGGGCATTCCCTACGCGGCGCCGCCGGTCGGGCCGCTGCGCTGGCG
>CAXTUQ010000775.1:0-2604 GCA_964247405.1 uncultured Acetobacteraceae bacterium | reverse complement strand
GGCACGTATGGCACATCCTGGAATGCCTGCACCTGAAGCTGCTCGGCCAGGCTGCGTTGCGCCGCCAGGTCGGGCGCGCGGAGCCAATCGTCGCGCAGGCGTTCAATGGCCGGGCTATCCGGCCAGCCCGGCGCAGCCGCCCGGCCGTTGCCGCGCAGGAACGGGTGCCCGGCCGGCGTTGCGTGGTCGAGGCCGGACCAGCTCGTTTGGAACACGTTCCACCCGCCGCGCTCGACCGGTTCCATGCTGGTGCGGCGCTGCACCGCACTGCCCCAATCCATCGCCTGCGCGTCAAGGTTCAGGCCCAGGCGGCGGAACAGCTCCGCCGTCACCTCGGCCAGCGCGTTGGTGCTCGGGATGTCGGTCGGCACCAAGAGGGCGACGCGCTCCCCCTTGTAGCCGCTGTCCGTCACGGCCCGGCGGCTGCGGTTCAGGTCGCGCGGGCCGGTCAGCGCCTCCATCCCCGCCGCGCTCGCCATCGGCGTGCCCGGGCAGAAATAGCCCACGCCGTCCGCCCATTGCTCGCGGTCCGGGCCGGACACCGCCTGCATGTACTCGGACTGCTGCACCGCGCCCAGCACCGCCCGGCGCAGGCCTGGGTTGTCGAACGGCGGCTGGAGCTGGTTGAACCGCATCGTGGCGATCACCCCGGTCGGGTCCTGCGTCCGCACCAGGAGGCGCCGGTCGGCGCGGAGCCGTCCCAGCAGGTCCGGATTGGCGGCCAGCCACCAATCGACCTCGCCCCGCTGCAAGGCGGCGCTCGCGGTGGCGGCGTCCGGGATGATGGCCCATTCCACCCGGTCGAACGCCGCCCGCTTCGGCCCGGCGGTGCGGGACGGCTCACCGCCCTCACGCGGCGCGTAGCCGTCGAACCGGGCATAGGCGACGCGGGCGCCGGGGATACGCTCGTCCGGCAGGAAGCGGTACGGCCCGCTGCCGACCATCTCCAGCACCTGCTTGAACGGGTCGGTCGCGGCTAAGCGCGCGGGCATCATCACGCAGGGGCTGGGCGCGGTCTTGGCCAGCGCGTCCGGCAGCAGCGGGAACGGCGTGCGCAGGCGGAAGACGATGGTGCGGTCGTCCTCGGCGAACAGCGCGTCGGTCACGGCGAGCAGCGCCTGGCCGAACGTGTCGCGCGCGCCCCAGCGGCGGATGCTGGCAACGCAGTCCCGCGCCAGCACCGGCTCGTTGTCATGGAAGCGCAGGCCGGGGCGGAGCACCAGGCGCCAGCGCAGCCCGTCCGCCTCGACGCCCGCCGCTTCCAGCATCTGCGGCTGCGCGGCGTAGCCGGCATCCTGGCCGAACAGGGTGTCGAACACCAGGAAAGCGTGGTCGCGGGTCTGGTAGGCGGTGGTCCAGACCGGGTCCAGCACCGCCAGGTCCGCCTGCGGCACGAAGCGCAGCACCCGCGCCTCTGCCGCCCCGGCCAGGCGCGGCATCGCGAGCGCCGCCAGGCCGGCCTGTATGAAATTGCGACGATCCATGCGATCCCCCTTGGTGGCGCCCCCCGCCGGACATAGCTTCGCCCAAGCGCCGGCCCGTTCCAATCCCGGGCGGTCCGCGCTAAGAGTACGCGTATGGAAGACACCGAAGACGGCCGGGACGGCGGACCACCGCAGCGGCCGGAAAGCCTGCTGCCTTACGACGCATGGCTGGAGGAAGCGCACCGCCAGGTCGTCGTGCGCGCGCTGGCCTATGTCGGGGCGGAGGGCATGCCCGGCGAACACCACTTCTATCTCAGCTTCCGCACCGACCGGCCCGGCGTCACCATCCCGGCCCGGTTGCTGGCCCAGTACCCGCACGAGATGACCATCGTGCTGCAGCACCAGTTCTGGGATTTGCAGGTGGACGAGGGCGCCGGCTGGTTCAGCATCGGCCTGTCGTTCGGCGGCATCCCGACCACGCTGCAGGTGCCGTTCAAAGCCCTGACGGCGTTCGCCGACCCGCACGTGCAGTTCGGGCTGCACTTCCACCCGCCGGGCGACGAGGCGGCCAACGACGATCCGGAAACGGAGGCGGCACCGCCCGAACCGGACCCCGTGCCCACGTCGGCCGAGCCGTCGGACGGCCCGCAGGTCGTCAGCCTCGACGCCTTCCGCCGGCGTCCGCCCACCAAGGAATAGACATTGCCATGAACGCTCCCTTGCCGCCAGCGCAGGCCCGGCCCGCCGGCTTCCGCTTTGCCCCGATGTTTCCGCTGGGCGACAGCGGCACGCCGTGGCGCAAGCTCGACATCGAGGGCGTCACGACCAGCACCTGCGACGGCCAGACCGTGCTGCGCATCAAGCCGGAGGCGCTGACCGAGCTTGCGGTCCAGGCGTTCCGCGATGTGTCGCATTTGCTGCGCCCGGCGCACCTCCGCCAGTTGCGCGCCATCCTCGACGACCCCGAGGCGTCATCCAACGACCGCTTCGTGGCGCTCGATCTCTTGAAAAACGCAAGCATCGCGGCGGGCGGCGTGCTGCCGATGTGCCAGGACACCGGCACGGCGCTGGTGTTCGGCAAGAAGGGCCAGGCCGTGTGGGTGGACGGCAACGAGGAGGAAGCGATCGCCTGGGGCGTCCACCGCACCTACAACGAAACCAACCTCCGCTATTCACAGAA
>CAXTUQ010000774.1:511-2605 GCA_964247405.1 uncultured Acetobacteraceae bacterium | reverse complement strand
GCGCCGGGGTGGGCGCGCGATACTACACGCCGATCGGGCCGGTCCGGCTGGACGTGGCCGTGCCGCTCAACAAGCAGCGCGGCGACGACACGTTCGAGCTGTACATCGGCATCGGGCAGGCCTTCTGATGCGCCGGGTGTTGCGCGCGGCGCTGTGGGTCTTCGGCCTGCTCCTGTTGCTTCCCGTCGTGCTGGTCGCCGCCGTCGTGCTGGCCCTGAACATCGGGCCGGGCCGCATCGCGGCGGAGCAACTGGTCGCCCGCGTGACCGGCGGCACCGTCGTGCTGGACGGGCTGTCGGGCCGCTTCCCGGACGCGCTGCGGCTGCATCACCTGGAGGTGCGCGACGTGGCCGGCGCTTGGCTGCTGGCCGACGACGTGGCGCTCGACTGGTCGCCGACCCGGCTCTTGCGCCGCACTGCGCAGATCGAACGGCTGGAGGCCGCGCGGATCCAGGTGCCCCGGCTGCCAGCCGCAAGCTCCACAACCCCGGCACCGACGACCGAAAGCCACCCGTTCAGCCTGCCGGTGCGGGTCACGGCGCAGCGCATCCATATAGCGCGGGCGGAGATTGGCCCCGGCGTGATCGGGCCGGCCGCCGTCCTGTCGGTGGACGGTGCCGCGGACGGCACGTCGCTGCAAGACGCCAGCGCTGACCTTGCGCTGCACCGGCTGGACGCGCCTGGCGACTACAAGGCGACCGTCCGCCTCGACCCGGCGCACATCGTGGGGACGCTCGACGCCGCCGAGCCGGATGGCGGCCTGATCGCCACGGCCGCGACGCTGCCGGGCCTCGGGCCGCTGTCGATCAAGGCGGGACTGGACGGGCCGCGCAACGCCGTCGCGACAAACCTGGCGCTGACCGCCGGTCCGTTGCAGGCGCAGGCCCGGGGCACGCTGGACCTGGAGGGATCGGCCGCCGATCTCGCCCTGTCCGCGTCTGCTCCGGCCATGACCCCGCGCCCGGACGTATCTTGGCAGAGCGTCGCGTTGCAGGCCCGGGTGCACGGGCCGTTCACTACGCCGGATGCCTCAGGGCAACTGCGGATCGAGGGCCTGGCCGCGGTGGGCGCCGCGGTGCAACGTCTGGTGGCCGACGTCCAGGGCAACGCCGGCCGGGTCGGGCTTCATGCGACGGCGGAGGGCGTGCGTCTGCCAGGCCCGAACCCGGCGCTGCTGGCCGCCGCGCCCGTGGTGCTGGACGCCGACGCACGGCTGGACGATCCGGCCCGGCCCGTCACCTTCGCGCTCACCCATCCATTGCTGACCGTCAAGGGCGACGCGCGGACGGGGGGCGACATTTCGGCCAATGCCGACGTGGCTGCGGCTGACCTGGCGCCGCTCGCCGCCATCGGCGGGATCGACCTGCATGGCAGCACGGCGCTGCACCTGCGCGCCGCGATGGCGGGCGGCGTGACCCGGGCGGATGTGGACGGCAAGGTGTCCATCACCGGCGGGCTGGCGCCGGTGCCGGCGCTGCTGGGGGACGCGACGCTGGGAGCGTCGGCGCAGCTCGCCGGGTCGGACATCGCGCTGTCGCGGCTGGAGATCGACGGCAAGGCGCTTCGGCTGTCCGCCCAGGGGAGCAGCAAAGCGGGCGCGCTGGACGCCACGTACCGCCTCGGCTTGACCGACCTTTCGGCGCTCGCCCCGACCTTGACCGGGGCCTTGGAAGCCGATGGGCACGCGCAGGGGCCGACCGACGCGCTGTCGCTCGATACCACCATCAAGGGTGAGGTCGGTGCGCCGAACGTGCCGCGCGGGCCGGTGACGCTGACGGCGGCGCTCACGGGCCTGCCGGGCAAGCCCGCCGGGCAGGTGACGGCGGAGGGCACGCTGGAAGGCGCGCCGCTTGCCCTAGGCGTCACGGCCCAGCGCGAGGCGGATGGCGCGCTGCATGCCACCATCGAGCGTGCGGATTGGCGCAGCCTGCACGCCGAGGGCACACTCTCCTTGCCCGCCGGCGCCAAGCTGCCGTTGGGCCAGGTTGACCTCCGCATGGACAAGCTCGACGACCTGCGCCCGTTCATCGGCCAGCCGCTGTCCGGCAGCGTGACGGCGCAGGCCAACCTGGACGCCAAGGACGCCCGGCTCCA
>CAXTUQ010000774.1:0-501 GCA_964247405.1 uncultured Acetobacteraceae bacterium | reverse complement strand
CCGCGTCGGCCATGCCGTCCTCACCGCCCGCGGCGCCGATCCCACGACCGAGCCGGTGGTGGACGCCCAGCTCGCGGCGGAGGGCATCGACGCCGCGGGCGTCAAAGGGTCCGCCAAAGTGGACGTGTCCGGCCCGCAGGCGGCGCTGGCCGTGCGCACGACGGCGGCGCTGCAAGTCAGCGGCACTGACGCCCAGATCGCCGGCGCGGCCGTGGTGGACGCCCCGGCCAAAACCGTGCAGCTCAACGCCTTCCAGGTGGCCGCCCGTGGCGAGACGTTGCGGCTGCTGGCGCCAGCGCGGGTCCGTCTGGCCGACGAGGTTTCGGTGGACCGGCTGCGGCTGGGCGTGCGGGAGGCCGTGCTGGACGTGGCCGGGCGCGTGTCGCCCACGCTGGACGCGACGGCCACGCTGCGCGCGCCGGCGGACTTGGCGCGGCTCGCCTCGCCGGAGCTTGCGGCGGACGGCACGATTGCGCTCGACGCCCGGCTGACCGGCACCCC
>CAXTUQ010000773.1:0-2611 GCA_964247405.1 uncultured Acetobacteraceae bacterium | reverse complement strand
CTCGATCAGCAGCAGCTCGCACACGGCGACGCCGAGGCGGGCGATGATGCCGAGAGACAGGATCGATGGCCGCGGCACGCCGTAGCGGCCCTCCATCGCCACGGCCGCCGCCGCGGCCAGGACCGCGACTGCGCCCGCCGCGGCGAAGGCGTGCCTGGCCCGGCCGGACGGCACGAACCGGTTGTACAGGTGCAGGACGAAGCCGTACCACGACAACGCCCGCAGGTAGTCGAGCGCATCGGGCAGGACGCGCCAGCCCTCCGGCGGCGGCACGGCGTTGGCGCCGGCCCAGGCCGCCGTCAGGAGGCAGCAGGCGATCAGCAGCAAGCCCGTCCGATGCCGCGACCGCAGCGCGATGAACGCCGGGAGCACGAGGTAGGCCGCGGCGCAGGCGCCGTAGAGGATTTGCTTCGTCGGCATCGGTTTTCAGCGCGAGCCTTCCTGGAACAGGATGACCCGCACCGTGGAGACCAGGATGGCGAGGTCGAGCAGCACGCCGCGGTGCTTCACGTAGTAAAGGTCATAGGACAGCTTGACCCGCGCATCCTCGACGGAGGCGCCGTAGGGGAAATTCACCTGCGCCCAGCCGGTGAGGCCGGGCTTGACCCGTGTGCGCTCCTGGTAATGCGGGATGGCCTCCGCGAGCTGCTCGACGAAATGCGGACGCTCGGGCCGCGGGCCGATGAAGCTCATGGTGCCCTGCAGCACGTTGATCAGCTGCGGCAGCTCGTCGATCCGGGTGCGCCGCAGGAAGGAGCCGACGCCGGTGACCCGGGGATCGCGCTGCGTGGCCCAGGCCGGCCCGCGCGTCTCCGCATCGACGCGCATGCTGCGGAACTTCAGCAGCGTGAACGGGCGCCCGCCGAGGCCCACCCGCTCCTGCCGGTAAAGCACCGGGCCGCTCAGGCGCACAGCCAAGGCCACGAGCAGCATGAGCGGCAAGGTGAGCACCAGGAAGGCCAGGCTGATGACGATGTCGCCCGTCCGGCTCAGCAGGTCGGACAAGCGCCAACGCGGCGCGTCAAGGCCGGCGATCCAGGCGGGATCGACGCTCGACACGTCCACGCGCTTGAGGCAGCGCTCCCAGAACTGCGCTTCCGTCGCCAGGGAGACGCCCTGGGCGGCGTAGCTCGCCTGCTCCCGCGGGGGCATGGCCAGCAGGGCGGACCGCGGCAGCACCGCGTCGCGGATTCCGGCGGCGCGCAGCCTCGCCGGCCCGGCGTTCGCGACCGGCCCGACCACCACCTCGAAGAACCCCTCGTGCCCGCCGCGGATCGCCGCGACCGTGGTCGCCATCGCGCTCGGGGCGCCCAGCAGCGCGATCGGGCGGACGAGCAGGTTGGACCGCACCGCCGCCAGGAACAGCAGCCGGGTCGCGAACAAGGCGGCGATCCAGACGGCGCCGACCTTCAGCGGCCACAGGGCGTCAGGCCCGATCCACTGGTTCGCCCCGATGCCAAGCGCCTTGCTGACAAGCCAGACCGCCGGGAAGGCCAGCACGCCGCCGAGGGCGGTGTTCAGCAGCAGCCCCCTCATGCGGCGGAACCCCTCCGGCCGGTACAGGCCGATGGCGAACGCCGTGAACCCGCTGGTCAGCGCCAGGATCAGCGAGTGGTTCACGACGGTCGGCTGCACGCCCGCGGCCAGCGAGCCGGTGCTGAGGAGGATGTAGGCCAGGCTGAACGACAGGACGAGTTCGAGAAGCCAGAGCGCGACCATCTCGGGCGAGATATGGTTTTCAACGAAGCGAGTCATTTCAACCCCGCACGCCACGTTTCGGTAAGGCGACCAGATGCAACCCGGAACAGCGTTTTCATCCCGGTTCAGTAACATCTGCATGGTGGAGCAAACCACACTCCTCACCTCCAACCTGACGGTTTATAGCAAATGCTTGCAGGTCGCCGGTCCCGCGTGTTCCCCGCGCCACAGGCCTCCTTAGACTTTGCCGAAGCATTTCGCAACGGCATCGCAACGTAATTTGTCGCGTGCGGCCCGGGGCTGTAAGATAGGCCGCATGTGCTGCTGCTGCGTCCCGGAATGGCTCGGATGGGCAGCGAAGCCGAAACCGTGGTGATCGTGACGCTCTATCGGTCCCTACATCCTGGAACGTTTCTCCCCAACTAGGCGGACGGCGAAGCAAAACCATGACCTGCAGCCCACACCACGCTTGGAGATGCAGCAGGACGCACCCTATTCGTTACGCACTTGTTGATTACTGTTGCTGCGATGCAAATTTGGTGGGATGGCTGCCGGGCGACGGAGCCGGGCAACCGAGCCGGGCAACCGAGCCGGGCAACCGAGCCGACTGGCGCGGCCACGCCGCCTGGCCTTACATGAAGGGACGCCCTTGAGGACAGCGATGCACATGCCTGCAAACGGCGGCAAGTCTGGCGGCGAGTCCTTGGGGCCAAACGTCCGAGCGGAATTCCCCGTCCACGTCCGCGCCGCGTTTCCGATTATCCATTAGGCAGAACACACGGCATCATCATGGCTTCGCAACCCGACCATCTCATCGAACGCGCCGCCGCCCTGCTCAACACCGGCAAGGCGGCCCGCCCGCGCGGCGTCCCGGCCGAGCTGCCCGAAGGCGCTGCGGCGAGGCCGCCGGCGT
>CAXTUQ010000772.1:0-2613 GCA_964247405.1 uncultured Acetobacteraceae bacterium | reverse complement strand
GTCCGCGGCACGGGATTGCTCCTGCGCTTCCGCCTTGACCTGGGCGATGGCGCTGTTGATGGCGGCTTGCGCCTCCGTGTTGGCGCGGCGCCCGGCCTCGTTGACCTCGGCGATGGCGGCGTCGGACTGCGCCTTGGCGGCACGGGCGCCGTCGAGGTCGGCGGCGATGCGGTTGGCCCGGCCGTCCACGACCTCCGCCACCTGCGGCAAGGTGTAGCGCGCGAGGATGTAGTACAGGGCGCCGAAGATGATCGCCATCCAGACGACCTGGGCGATGGTCAGCGGGTTGGAGAAGTCGAGCTGTGGCATGGAGGGGGTCCCGCGTGCTGATGGGGGCGGGGCCGGCGCAGGAGCCGGCCCCGTCAGGCGGGTGGCGTCAGGTGAACAGGATCAGGAAGGCGATCAGCAGGGCGAACAGCGCCACCGCTTCCGTCAGCGCGAAGCCCAGGATGCCGATGGGGAAGATGGCGTCGCGGGCGGCCGGGTTGCGGCCCACGGTGGACACCATCGCCGAGAAGATGTTTCCGATGCCGATGCCCACGCCCGCGAGCGCGATGACGGCCAAGCCGGCCCCAAGGGCCTTTGCAGCAGCGACTTCCATGGGTTCAGTCCTTTTTTGGGTGGAGGTGGAGGAGTACGGGCCGGCGGTCAGTGCAGGTGCACGGCGTCGTGGAGGTAGATGCAGGTCAGGATGGCGAACACGTAGGCCTGCAGTGCGGCGACCAGCAGCTCGAAGCCAACCAGGATGACGTTCAGCGCCAGCGGCAGGACGCCGATGGAGGCCCCCAGCACGCCCGCGCCGCCCAGCAGCACGACGAACGCGGCGAACACCTCGAACATCACGTGCCCGGCGACCATGTTGGCGAACAAGCGGATGGACAGCGACACCGGGCGGGATAGGTAGGAGATCACCTCGATCGGGACGATCAGCGGCGCCAGCAGCTTCGGCGCGCCTTCCGGGAAGAAGTAGGAGAAGAAGTGCATTCCGTGGATGCGCAGCGCCACGATCGTCACGATGATGATGACCATGACCGCAAGCCCGCCGGTCACGGCGATGTGGCTGGTGTAGGTGAAGGAGTAGGGCAGGAGGCCCAGCATGTTGCCCATCAGCACGAAGAAGAACAGCGTGAAGATGAACGGGAAGAAGCGCCGCCCTTCCGGCCCGATGCTGCCCTCCGTCAGGGACAGCAGGCCGCTGTAGGAGATCTCCGCCAAGGATTGCAGCCGCCCCGGCACCACGGCGCGCGGCTTCATGCCGTAGTACAGCAGGCCGATGATCAGCGCGCCGCCGAGCAGCATCATCAGGTTCGAGTTGGTGAAATTGACCGACCGCCCGAGGCCGCCGAGCGCCGTGTGCAGCTCGAACTGGCCCAGCGCGTCTATCTTGCCTTCAGCCGCCACGTTCCCGTCCTCTCCAACCCTAAGCCTCCCGCCTTTACGCCCCCGAGGCTTTACGTCCCCAAGACTTTACGCCCGAGGCGCACGCGGCATCATCAGGCGCCACACGTTGGCGACCCCCGCCGCACCCCCCAGCAGCACGAACAGCGCCAGCAGCCAAGGCTTGGTGCCCAGCCACCGGTCCAGCCCCCAGCCGATGGCGACCGAGACCGCCAGGGCCGACACCAGCTCGACGCCCACCCGGACGCCGATGCCCATGGGACTGGCCGTCCCCTGCGCCTTGGCGGAGGGCGCCGGCGCATCCATGGCCTGCTTCAACCGCGCCGCCCGCAGCCGCTCCTCGAAGGAGCTGCCCTTGTCGTCACTCATCGTTTGCCCCCCGCACGCCCATCCGGCCGCGCCTTGCAGGCCGGGGCTTGCTACCGGCGGGGGTGCAGGGTGTCAAGGCGTTGTAGGTTGATGGAGGCGCAGGGTTACTCAGCCGCCACCGCCTCCACCATGCCCACCGCCGCGCGCAGGTCAACGGACAGCACGCGGGACACGCCGCGCTCCTGCATCGTGACCCCATACAGCCGGTCCATCCGCGCCATGGTGAGCTGGTGGTGCGTGACCACCAGGAAGCGCGTCCCGGTCTGCGCCACCATGTCGGTCAAAAGCGCGCAGAAGCGGTCCACGTTGGCGTCGTCGAGCGGCGCATCGACCTCGTCCAGCACGCAAACCGGCGCCGGGTTGCATTGGAACACCGCGAAGATCAGGCTGAGCGCCGTCAACGCCTGCTCGCCGCCTGACAGCAGGGACAGCGCCGCCAGCTTCTTGCCCGGCGGCTGCGCGTAGATCTCCAGCCCCGCCAGCAGCGGGTCGTCGTCGCCGACCAGCGCCAGGTGCGCCCGCCCGCCGCCGAACACGCGGGCGAACAGCGCCTGGAACCGCCGGTCCACCTCCTGGAACACCCGGCCCAGCCGGTCGCGCCCTTCGCGGTTCAGGTGGCCGATGCCGCCGCGCAGCTTGGCAATGGCGGCGGCCAGCTCGTCGCGGTCGCGCACGATGGCCCCTGCCGCCTCGTCCAGCGCCGCCGCCTCGATCTCCGCCCGCAGGTTCAGCGGGCCGAAGGCGGCGCGGGCGCGCGCCTGCTGCTCGAACCGGGCGCGGGCGCGGTCCTCCGCGGCCTGCGACAGGTCGGCGGGCGGGTCGGGCAGCGCGGCACCCGGTCCCAGC
>CAXTUQ010000771.1:0-2616 GCA_964247405.1 uncultured Acetobacteraceae bacterium | reverse complement strand
TCCACGTCCGCACCACCGCGCAGGATCTCCTGCGCGGTGGTGCGGACGTGGACGTCGATGTTGGCCGGGTTTTCGAACTGCTGCGCGATCCAGGAGCCGGGGTTCTGCGCGGCAAGCTCCGTCGCGCGGGCGATGGCCGCCTTCATGCCGCCCTCCTTGGGCGTGAGGTCGAAGGTCGCGCCGTAGGCCTGCATCAGCCGCCGCCGCTCCACCGACATGCTTTCCGGCATGACCACGATCAGCTTGTAGCCCTTCACCGCCGCCACCATGGCAAGGCCGATGCCGGTGTTGCCGGAGGTCGGCTCGATGATGGTGCCGCCGGGCTTGAGCCGGCCGTCCGCCTCGGCGGCCTCCACCATGGCGAACGCGACGCGGTCCTTGATGGAGCCGGCGGGGTTGGCGCGCTCCGACTTGATCCAGACCTCGGCGTCGGGAAACAGCCGGGCAAAGCGGATGTGCGGCGTGCTGCCGATGGTGTCGAGGACGCTGTTGGCTTTCATGGGGCCCCTCCGTTGCGGTCGCCGGCGCGGCGCCGGCACAGGATGATGAGACGCGCGGCCGGTGTAAACGTTGCCGATCCCTGCGCCGCGCCAACCGCCGGGATCACGCCATGGCCAGTCCACGACGCTATCTCGCCAGTTCCCATTCAATGCAAAAAACAGAATAACTGAAAGTTGCGGATGCGCAGGCGGCACAACCAGCTTTGCCTGCCGCCAAACTTCACGCAGTGTAACGCAGGTGCCGCATTCCTGCGCGGACAACCCGGCGCGGCAGGATGGAGCGCCACGCGATTGCACACATGCCGACTGGAAGGGCAGATCATGGCGGACCAAGGCCTGATGACACGGAAATCCGTGGACGACATCGTCAAGAGCGGCGAGGCGGACGGCCACAAGCTGTCCAAGACGCTCGGCCCGTTCAGCATCACCGCCATGGGCATCGGCGCCATCATCGGCGCGGGCATCTTCGTGCTGACCGGCACGGCGGCGGCGCAGTACGCCGGGCCGAGCATCATGCTCTCCTTTGTGCTGGGCGGCATCGTCTGCGGGTTCGTCGGGCTGTGCTACGCCGAGCTTGCCGCCATGCTGCCGGTGAGCGGCAGCAGCTACACCTACACCTACGCCACGCTGGGCGAGATCTTCGCCTGGATGATCGGCTGGGACCTGGTGCTGGAATACGCCATGGGGGCGGCGACCGTCGCGGTCGGCTGGTCCGGCTACGCCGCCAGCATCTTGCGCGATGTCGGCATCACGATCCCGCCGACGTTTGCCGCGGCGCCGGGCACGGCGGTGACGCTGGCCGACGGCAGCACCGCCACGGCCATCATCAATCTGCCGGCGGCGCTGATCATCGCCGCGATCACCGTTCTCCTCGTCATGGGCACCAAGGAGTCGGCGCGGCTCAACAACATCATGGTCGCGGTGAAGCTCACCGTCGTCGTGGCGTTCATCGCCCTGGGCGCGTTCTTCGTGAACCCGGCGCATTGGCACCCCTTCATCCCCGAAAGCACCGGCGAGTTCGGCCATTACGGGCTGAGCGGCATCCTGCGCGGCTCCGCCGTCGTGTTCTTCGCCTTCATCGGCTTCGACGCCGTGTCCACCGCGGCACAGGAGGCGGAGGCGCCGCAACGCGACATGCCCATCGGCATCCTGGGTTCGCTCGTGATCTGCACCGTGCTCTACATCGCGGTGGCCGCGGTGCTGACCGGGCTGGTCCCGTATGGCCAGCTCAACGTGTCCGACCCGATCGCCAAGGGCGTGGACGTGATCGGCCTGACCTGGTTCTCCATCCTGATCAAGATCGGTGCGCTCAGCGGGCTGACCACCGTGATCCTGGTGCTGCTCTACGGCCAAAGCCGGATCTTCCTGACCATGTCGCAGGACGGGCTGCTGCCCCGCATGTTCGCCCACCTGCACCCCACGCTGAACACCCCGTACCGCAGCCAAATCCTGATCGGCGTGATCGTGGCCGTCGTCGCCGCCCTTGTCCCGATCAATGTGCTGGGCGAGATGGTCAGCATCGGCACGCTGTTCGCCTTTGTTTTGGTGTGCGGCGCGGTGATCTATCTGCGGCGCAATGCCGCCCGCACCTACCGCCCGTTCCGCGTGCCTGGCGTGCCGGTCTTGCCGATCTGCGGCATCCTGTTCTGCCTGTTGCTGATGAGCGGGCTGCCGCTGTTCACCTGGCTGCGCCTGGTCATCTGGATGGCGGTCGGCTTGGCGCTTTACTTCCTGTATGGCCACCGCCACTCGGTGCTGCGGCATCCGGAGAAGGTGCGGGAACCGCTGGCCTGACCATCCAGGAGGCCGCGGCTGCCGGGTCAGCCCAGCTCCGACGCCGCCGGCACGCTGGGCAGGCCGGGTCCGGCAATGCCCTTGGCCGCCAGCACGGCGCGCAGCACGGCCGACGCCGTGACCCGGGCCGCCAGCAGGCCCAGCGCCAGCATGTTGCCCGGCAGCCCGCTCTGCCCCGTGCCGAGGACAAACAGGGTGTCGCCGTCCCACATCGTATGCGACGGCTCGATGGTTCGGGCCAGGCCGTCATGCGCGACCTGGGCGAGCTTGCGGGCCTGCGCCTTGGTCAGCACGGCATCGGTCGCCACCACGCCGATGGTCG
>CAXTUQ010000770.1:1340-2621 GCA_964247405.1 uncultured Acetobacteraceae bacterium | reverse complement strand
CTCGTGCTCAGGGCGCGCTACGCTGATCACCTGCTGCAACGCGAGGCGACCCGGGCCTGAGCTTGGCTCTAGGCAGCCATCCGACACGCGCCGCCTATTGCCGCCTCGTGGAACCGGCGGGCGGGCCAGGGCTGGGGCCAGCAAATCCTGAATGACGCGCGATACGGAACTTGTTCTCTTGACTGTAATCATGACGTATCAGGTTAGATTACGTAACAAGAGAGATGAGACATGGCCCGAATCGTGAAAGCCGCTTCAATCACCGAGTCCGTCCAAGCACATCGGCGCAAGCTGGCCGTTGCTGAAAGCGGAAAGCACGATGAAGTCCGAAAAGGCCGCAAGTCGAAGCTGGCGGCTCCGGCTATCCCGGCCGCGACTCCGGTGCGAGGCGACGCTGCGGCAAAGCCGGGCAGGCGGACGGGTCGCCCGGCGAAAGCGCTGGACCAGTCGCCAGTAAAGGACGCAAAGCCTGCCAAGGCGCCACGGCGGAGCAAGCCCCCCGCAGCCGCCCCGGCAGAACAGCCTCCCGCTAGCCCGCATGAGCCGGCTGCCAAGGCACAGCCCGCGGTGCAATGGGACCACGCGACGGACACGGTGCGCTTTGACTGGCCGGCCATCGAGCAGATGGCGTCTCGGGACGGCCCGCATCAGGGCACGGCCAAGCTGTTGATCGCGGCGCGTGCGCAGGGCGCCAACTCGCGCTGGCCGTTGTGACGGGCCGCCCTGACCGGACCACGCCATAGCCCGACACGGCAGCAAAGGAGGGCGGTGCATCAGGGCGGCATCTGATGTAAGTGATTGATGCATGGCAGCAGACGCTCAGGCGGGCGGGCGGGAGCGCTACCATCATGGCAACCTGCGCGAGGCGCTGATCCAGGCGGCGCTTGCCATGATTGCCGAACGTGGCTTGGCCGGCTTCGCCATTGCGGAGCTGGCACGGGTCGTGGGCGTCAGCCCGGCGGCGCCGTACCGCCACTTCCGCGACCGGAACGAGGGGGCGCGCCGGGGCTTCGAGTCGCTTGCGGCAGACTTGGCCGCCGCGACGGCGGGATTGCAAAGTGATCCGCTGGGAGCGTTGGAGCGCGCGGCGCAAGCGCACATCGCGTTCGCTGGGCGGGAGCCGGCGGTCTATGCAGCCATGTTCGATGCTGGGTTCCCGTCCGGCGAGCACCCGGAGTTGGTGGTTGCGCGGAATGCCGCGTTTGCTGTGCTGCGCCGGGCTGCCGACGCCGCGTGCGCGATGAGCCGCGCGCCGCGCCGGCCGCCGCCGCTCATGGTGGC
>CAXTUQ010000770.1:0-1330 GCA_964247405.1 uncultured Acetobacteraceae bacterium | reverse complement strand
ATGTCTGGTCATTGACCCACGGCATCGCGACGCTGTTCGTCAGCCATGGCGGCAGCAACCGACTGGCCATCCCCATGTCGCCGGAGGCGCTGCTGGAGGCCGGGCTGCTGATCTACCTGCAATCGCTGGACTTGCCGGCAGGGGCGTCGAGGCCGGAACCGGGTACACGGTAATGTGTTGAGCATACGGCGATGCAGCCGCGCCGCGGAAGAGTAAATAGCTCTCACATACAGAAAGTGAGGTGTGCCGTGTTGCAAGCCAAATTGGACGAGTGGGGCAAGCCGGCCTGGCTGTCGCTCTTGGTGCTCGCGTTCTTTGCGGGCTGGCCGCTCGGCTTGGCTGTTTTGGCCTACCTGGCCGGAAGCGGCCGGTTGCGGGCCTGGCGGTCTGAGATGCCTGGCACGTGGTTCAACCTTCGCCCGTCCTCCGGCCCGGCGTGGCCGGGTGGCGCCCCATGGTCCGGACGCACGGCGACAAGTGGCAATCGCGCGTTCGATGAGTATCGCAGCGAGACGATGCGGCGCCTTGAGGAAGAGCAACGGGAGTTCCAGGCATTTCTGGAGCGGTTGCGCCAAGCCCGGGACAAGGCCGAGTTCGACGAGTTCATGGCCGAGCGTCGGCGTCGGCCGGAGACGCAGGATCACCCGGCCAACACTTAGGGCTGCGAACCGTTTGTTGAAAATGCGTCGAATTGCCGGCGGGGCGAGAGGACCAGGTAGTCCTCTCGTCGTTTCAATGCGAGGCAACGGAGGAGTTGGCTTGCAGAAGGCGGCAAAGGCAACCTCCGGTGGGTATCTGCCTCGCGTCCGGCCACTGTTCCACCTGCTTGCAAGCCTCTGGTCGATTTGGGCCATGGTGGCGGATATCCGCGCCTATGCGCAGGACCTCACACCGGAGCATCAAACGTCGGCGCCTTACGCCGACCCTCGTCTGCCGTTCGGTGCTCCGGCCCGGATCACCATCCGGTACCCCGTCGAGAATGCGGCGGCGCGGCGACGCGCCCATGACCTTGCGCACGGCTTGAGCGAGCAGGGGCTGGATGTCGCGGATCCCGTGGCATCGCCAGGCCGCATTGCCAGCAACACCGTCAGCTACTTCTATGCAGAGGATCGCCCCGGGGCTGAGATCGCGGCGCGCGTGCTCGGCCCGGCCTGGAAACCCGTGCAGCAACGGCTCCCGACGCGGGAACCGCTACCCCGTCCCGGCGCGCTTGAACTCGCGGTTGCCGGGCCGTGACGTAAAGCTGAGATATACCCGAGAGTCGCGGGCAATGCGCCGCGGGACTGGAGACGCCCCGCGGCTTGGCCATAAGGACTACTGCTTGCCGTAC
>CAXTUQ010000769.1:0-2621 GCA_964247405.1 uncultured Acetobacteraceae bacterium | reverse complement strand
CCCGGCCGCCGAGCGGCTGTGCATCCCGGCGCCGTCCTCCCTGGCGCTGGCCTGCGCCCGGCTCGGCTGGGCCATGCAGGACTGCGCCGCCATCTCCTTCTGCGGCCGGCCGCTGGCGCCATTGGCACCGCTGCTGCAGCCCGGCGCGCGCATCCTGGCGCTTTCGGCCGACGCGGGCACGCCGGGCCTGGTGGCGACCCTGCTGCAGGCGCGGGGCTTCGGCCCTTCCGTCCTGCACGTGCTGGAAGCGCTGTCCAGCCCGCAGGAGCGCATCCGCAGCACCACGGCGGCCTGGTTCCGCCTGGCCGACATCCACCCGATCAACCTGCTGGCCATCGAGGTTTCGGCGGTCCCGGGCGCGCAGTACATCCCGCTCAGCACCGGCCTGCCGGACGCGCTGTTCGAGCATGACGGGCAGATCACCAAGCGTGAAATCCGCGCAATGACGCTGTCGGCGCTGGCGCCGCGCCGGGGCGAGCGGCTGTGGGACATCGGCGCGGGATCGGGCGCCGTCGCCATCGAGTGGCTGCTGCGCCACCCGGCGAACCAGGCCATCGCTATCGAGCGCCATGGGGAGCGCGCCGCCCGCGCCGCGCGCAACGCCGTGTCGCTGGGCGTGCCGCATCTGCACGTCGCGGGCACGCCGGCGCCCGGCGCGCTGGCCGGCCTGCCGCTGCCCGACGCCGTGTTCATCGGCGGCGGCGCGCATGAGCCGGGAGTGATCGACGCCGCCTGGGCCGCCCTGCCGCCCGACGGAAGGCTGGTCGCCAACGCCGTCACCATTGAGTCGGAGGCGGCGCTGATTGCCGCCCGCGCCCGGTTCGGCGGCACGTTGTCGCGCTTGTCGGTCGAGCGGCTGGACCGCATCGGCGGCCTGCACGGCTACCGCCCGGCTATCACTGTCACGCAATGGCTGGCGGAGAAGGCGTGATCGTCGCCGGGCTGGGGTTTCGCAGCGGGTGCGCTGCGGACGACATCGTGCGTCTGGTGCAGGCGGTGCAGGTCAGGGCTGGCTGCGTCGTCGGATCGCTCGCCGCCCCGGGCTGGAAACAGGGTGCGCCCGGCCTGCACGCCGCTGCCGCCCGCCTCGGCCTGCCCATCGTGTTCATCGACCACGCCGCGCTGCTCGCCGTGCAGCCGCGCTGCCCCACCCGGTCCGTTGTCGCCGAGTGCGAAACCGGCGTCGCCTCGGTGGCAGAAGGCGCGGCGCTGGCGGCGTCCGGCGGGCGCTTGCTGCTGGCGCGAATCACTGGGAATGGTGCCACCTGCGCGTTGGCAGGGCCGTGACGGTGCATTTCATCGGCGCGGGGCCGGGCGCCGCGGACCTGATCACCGTGCGCGGGCGGGACCTGCTGGCGCGCTGCCCGGTGTGCTTGTATGCCGGGTCGATCGTGCCGCCGGCCATGCTGGCGCATTGCGGACCCGGCGCCCGCCTGGTGGACACGGCGCCCCTGTCGCTCGACGCCATTGAGACCGAGTTCATCGCCGCGCACCGCGCCGGGCAGGACGTGGCGCGGCTGCAGTCCGGCGACCTGTCGATCTACAGCGCCGTCGCCGAGCAGCTCCGCCGGCTGGACCGGCACGGTATCCCCTGGACCCTAACCCCCGGCGTCCCCGCCTTCGCCGCCGCCGCCGCGGCGCTGGGGACGGAGCTGACGTTGCCCGAGGTGGCGCAGAGCGTCGTGCTCACCCGGCTGCCGGGCCGCGCTTCCGCCATGCCGCCGGGCGAAACGCTGGCCGCCTTTGCCGTTACCGGCGCCACGCTGGCCATCCATCTCGCCATCGACAAGCTCGACCTGATCGTCGCGACTCTCCTGCCGTTTTATGGCGCGGACTGCCCGGCTGCGGTCGTGGTGCGCGCCACCTGGCCCGACCAGCGCATTTTGCGCGGCACGCTGTCCAGCATCGCCGCCGCCTTTGCCGCCGATCCGGCCGAGCGCACCGCGACCGTCCTGGTGGGCCGCGCCTTGCAGCCGGAAGGGTTCCGCGACAGCGCGCTTTACAGCCCCGATTACCCCCGGCGGTTCCGGGAGGGCGCCGCGTGAACCCGGTCGAAGCCCGTCCGGCCCATCAGTGCGCCAGCCTGGTCGAACAGCACGATCTCCAATACCGTGTCCGCCCCCTCCAACACCGCCGCGGCGGTGCGCCATGCGGCTTGGGCAACCACGTCTCCCAACGGCACGCCCTCCGCGGTGGCGGCGGCGAACGCCTCCGCAACGGTGTTGGCGCCGGCGATCCGCTCGGCCAGCGCCGGGTCGGCCACCAGGGCCGCAAGCGCCGGCAGGTCCGCCGAGCCGTGCCGGGAATGCAGGTCGAGCCGGCCCTGCGCCAGCTTGGTCATCTTGGCGACCCCGCCGGCGATGCTGACGCGCGGCACCGGGTGCCGCCGCAAGTACTTCAGCAGCGCCCCGGCGAAATCCCCCATTTCCAGCAGCGCCGTTTCCGGCAAACCGTGCAGCGCCTGGATCGCCGCCTCCGACGTGCTGCCGGTGCTGCCGGCCACATGGTCGAGGCCGACGGCGCGGGCCACGTCGATGCCGCGGTGGATGGTGTCGATCCAGGCGGCGCAGGAGTACGGCACGACGACGCCCGTGGTGCCCAGGATGGACAGCCCGCCGACG
>CAXTUQ010000768.1:0-2625 GCA_964247405.1 uncultured Acetobacteraceae bacterium | reverse complement strand
CAACTTCGGCGGGCGCGACTTCTTCCTGCATGCGTTCGAGCGGTTTGGATACCCGCTATGGATGAGACGGAGCTGCGCGGCTTGTTGGTGAAGTTGGCGGCGAGCCTGTTCGCCCGCGGCTACTCGGTCGGCAGCGCCGGCAACATCAGCGCGCGGCTGCCGGACGGGTTTTTGATGACACCGACCAACTCCTGCCTGGGCCGGCTCGACCCGGCGCGGCTGTCGCGGCTCGACGCCGGGTTCGCGCATGTGGGCGGCGACCCGCCGTCCAAGGAAGTGTTCATGCACCGGGCGTTCTACCGGGCCCGGGCGGACGCCGGGGCTGTGGTGCACCTGCATTCCACGGTGGCGACCGCGGTGGCGTGCCTGGAAGGGGTGGACATGGAAAACCCGATCCCGCCGCTCACCCCTTACTTCGTCATGCGCGTCGGCCGCCGCCTGCCGGTCGTGCCGTACTACCGCCCCGGCGACACCGCCATGGAGCCGGCCATCGCCGAGCAGGCGCGCACGGCGCGGGCGGTGCTGCTGGCGAACCACGGCCCCGTGGTCAGCGGGCGCACGCTGACGGATGCGGTGTATGCGGCGGAGGAACTGGAGGAGGCGGCGAAGCTGTTCCTCGCGCTGCGCGGGATGCCGGTCCGCACGCTGTCGCCGGCGCAGGTGGAAGATTTGCTGAGGACATTTGGCTGACCAAAGAACGAGGGGCGTGCCTTCAAGGCGGCATCACCGCTCCGGCGTTGGCGCGCGAGGCCCATCGGGTGCCTCGGTTGAAAGCCACCAGCCGTCGCCCGCGCACCAGCACGTCGCGTCCGGCTCCCCGTCCAGGCGGAGCGAGCGCACGTCATCGGCGCCGCCTTTGGCGAATGCATCCACGAGGCTCCGGCTCGTCGCCTCGTCCTGCAGGTCCGCGCAGCCGATGAATATGGCGCCCGAAATGAAACGCGCCGGCCAGGCAACACCCATGGCAGGGCGCGTCACCAGCAGCATCCCGCCCCGTCCGTCCACCGGCTGCAACGGGAACAGCAGGCGGCCGCCCACCCGCAAGGCATCCAGCCAGGACTGGCTTGGCTGCGTGATGCCTGCATTGACGTAGATGCAGTCCGCTTCCGGAAGGCCGTCGCCAATGCCGGAGCGCGCGTGCAGCTCCACTTGGGCCAGGTGCAACAGGTTCCGTTCGGCGCGGCCCGCCAGGCCTTGATCGATTTCGTAGGCGTGGACCCGGCCGGACGGCCCAGCCAGGTGGGCGAGCAGGGCAGTGTAGTAGCCTGAGCCGGCGCCGACATGCAGCACGGTGTCGCCTTCCCGTGGGGCAATCTGGTCGAGGCAGCGGGCGTGAAGGCTGGGCTCGCCGATTTTGATGCCCCGCGCCGCGTCCAAGGCGATCAGGGTGTTGTGATAATGGAATGCCGGAGCGGCGTTCGGCGTCTGCACGTAACAGTCTTCGGATGGGCGTGAGTCAAAGCGCAAATGCCACCAACCACGGCCCGGGTCCCGCGAACGGCTCGCGCGGCACGGCGGCGAAGGCTTGCTCGATGCGGGGATCAGACGCGCCGCCTACGCTGGCGACGTAACGGGCATAGAAGGCGCGCAGGCCGGCCGCGCGGTCCATCATGACTGCACCGACATGCGCGGTAGCGCAGTGTCTCGCCGTAGAGTTCGCATTTCACGGCCCTCCAAGTTTGCCCGGCCGTCAGCATGTCAGAACTCCAGCAGGTTGTCCCTGAACTGCTTGTGCGCGTAAGCACGCCGCACCAGCCCGCGCTGCTGAAGCGCGGGCACCAAACCGTCCGTCACCTCCGTCACCGTCTTGCGGCTGACGTTCGGCAGCACCAGCAGGAAGCCGTCGCCGCCCACTTCCTGCATCGCCTCGTCCATCTGCGCCGCGACCGTTTCCGGGGTGCCCACTAGGTCCACGCTGCCGCCGTGGCTGGTATAGGCGAGGATCGCCTCCCGCAGCGTGCGCCCGCCGGCCTTTTTCATGAAGTTGGCGAGGCTGGACTGGTGGCCGTTGGTGGTCAGCTCACCCACCGGGGCATCGAGGTCGTAGCCGGAGAAGTCGATGTTCGTGGTCCACCCCATCTGCGCCAGCCGCCGATGCACCTCCTCCGTCGTCGCAACGCCGCGCTTCGCGGCGCGGGCCTGGGCTTCCTCGTCCGTGTTGGCCAGCACCGGCGTCGCCATGAACAGCACCTTGCAGCTATCCGGGTCCCGCCCGGCCGCGCGCATCCGCATCCGCACGTCGTTGCGGTAGTCCTTCATGGCCTGTATCCCCTTCGGGTGCGCCACCACCGTGTCGGCATAGCGCGCGGCGGTTTCCCGCCCCTTGGCGGAGCCGCCGGCCTGCGCGATCACCGGGCGGCCCTGCGGGCAGGGACCGGAGTTCAGCGGGCCGCGGCTCGCGTTGTGGTCGCCCTTGAAGTCGATGGCGTGGACGCGGGCCGGGTCAATGAGCACGCCGGTCTTGCGGTCGGCGACGATGGCGCCGGGTTCCCAACTGTCCCACAGCCGCGTCACCACGTCGATGTACTCAGCCGCCATCTCATAGCGCGTGTCATGCTCCGGCAGCTTGTCGAGGCCGAAGTTCTGGCCGGAAAAGTCCGAGCTGCCCGTCACCATGTTCCACCC
>CAXTUQ010000767.1:0-2625 GCA_964247405.1 uncultured Acetobacteraceae bacterium | reverse complement strand
CCGCTCTATCGCAACCCGAACCTGGGCACAGGTCAGTTAATGCAGCCGTTGGTATGAGCTCGTAGAGAAGGCTGCCCTCGGGAGGACACAATCAGCAAACCGACCTGGCCCGCTGCAACGCCAAAAGGATCAAGCCGCCAAGGAGAATGCAATGAGCTGTTGACGGAAGGGACCGGGATAGAGAAGGAATTCAAGCACCGCATCAAGGCTCAAACCGTGCTGCCCTCGGCCGGGACCGCCGCCATGCTGTTCTGGGCTTTGCTCGCGTCAGGCCAGATCACCATGCGCAAGGTGGACGGATGGCAGGGCTTGGGAGAAAAGCTCGCCGCCCCCGTCCCCGTTGACCTCGCCGCCTGACCAGAACCAACCATCAGGCCGCCGGAGGCACGCCGCCCAAGCAATTTCCACACAAGTCGCGACAGCGCCCGCGCAGGTCATCCAGTGCGGGCACTGGTCAAAGAAGTCGTAGGTGCAGTAGCCGCGCCCGAGGTCGTAATGCTTCCAAGGTTCGTCGGCAACCCTGCCTGTCCTGACCGCATCCTGGTCGATCAACACCTCGACCGCGCGCAGGTTGCGGGCGAAATAGCCGGCGTCTTGATACGACTTGGCCAGCCGCGTTGGGCTGATTTTGGCGTAGTGCTGCGTGGAATACAGCGAGCGATGTCCGAGCCACTCCTGCAACTCGAACAGGTTCAGCGGCTCGTGGATCTGGCCCCGGCGCGCCAGCGCCTAGGAGAGCAGGACGAGGCCGCGGCGGGTGATCTTGGCGTCCGCCTCGCGGTGCAGCCGGGCCAGGGTGTCGCGCGTGAGGCCGCCCAGACGCGGGCTGCGGTGCACGAGCATGGCTTCGGCGAGGGCGGCCCGCAGCCCGACCGCGTTGCCCTTGCGCGTGTAGCCCCAGCCCTCCAGGTCCCCAGTCACCTCGGCGACTGCGGCGTTGACCACCTCCGCGCCGAACACCTTCCCGGCCAAGGCGTGGTGGGCGAGGCGCCCGAGCGCGTGCAGGCCGTCGAAGCCGCAGAGCAGGTAGGCGACCGCGATTAGCTGCTGGCGCGCATTGGCCGTGACGCCATGCTGGCGCACGTAGGCGTAGTAGTCGCCGCCCAGCATTTCGGGCCAGTTCTCGGGCGAGAAGGCCCAGAACGAGCGGTCGAGGCGGTGCATGGCCCGGATCAGCAGGCAGATCACCGTGGTGCGCACTGTGCGGTTGCGCTTCTCGGTCCTAGTGGCCCCGAGGTGGTCGAGCGTGTCGTGCAAAGGGTGCAGCAGCCGCTGCAGCGCCGGCCCAGCCTGCTTGTGCCAGCCCCGGCCGCGCGCGGCGAAACGCGCCACGAGCCGCCCCATGTGTTCGCACTCCGCCGCGCTCAGCTGTGCCGCCCGGTCGTAGCGTTCGATGTCGACCGGCCACATCCAGCCCAGCTCGCGGGCGTCCTGCCGGCCTCGGGCCTGACCGGTCTTCATCGCAGCGCCTCGGCTACTTGGACCATGCGCCCCCTGTGCGGCGACGCCGCGCGGGCGAACTTGGCCACCAGGTCGCGTCCGCTCAGATGGATGTAGAGCAGGGTCGTGCTGGTGCTGCGGTGCCCGGCGAACGTGGCGATCTCGTGCAGTTCCCATCCCGCGCGGGCCAGGTCGGTCAGGCACAGGTGGCGGAAGGTGTGCGTCCCCAGCCGAGGCAGGGCGGCGTCACGCGCCAGGGCCTGCACGACCTTCGACCAGGTCCATAGCGTGATCGGCGCGGGGCGATCGCGCCTGGACTCCGACACGAAGAGCAGGCCGCGCTCGCGCGTGAGCAGACGGCGGTGGGCGAGGTAGGCGGACAGCAATGCGCCGGTCGGCACGGAGTACGGCAGGACCCGGGCGCGCCGGCCTTTGGTCGTCTCTGCGCGCACATGCAGCAGCCAGTTGGCAGGATCGAGATCACCAGTACGCAATGAGCAAAGCTCTCCCCGCCGGAGGCCGGCGTCGTAGGTCAGCGCAAGCATGAAACGGTTCCGCAGCGGCCCCTTCCTGGCGGCTTCCAGCACGGCCCGCCACTCCTCGTCGTTCGGGATCCAGGGCAGGGCCGTGTAGCGTGGCACGAGAGTGCGGGATCGTGCGCCACCGAAACCGCCATTGCGGGTGTAGCGCCCGCGGCCGACAGGGTTGCTGGTGCGGATGCCCTCTTCCACGAGATGGTCATAGTAGAGCCGAACGGCGGCGAGGCGCAGACGTATGGTGGCGTTGGCCAGGCCGGTTCGCGGCACGTCCGTGGACAGGTTGTCCGCGCTGAGCATCAGGCGGCTGGTCAGGGAGCGAACGTAAAAAGCGATGTGCGCGCGTTTGGCTTCATGCACCTGCAATTGCTGCTGTGCACAGAACTGCAGATAGTCATCCAAAGCGTGCCGGTAGGCGAGGATCGTGTTCCGTGCCCGTCCAAGGTCCTGTTGGATGGACAACCAACGTTCGGCCTCTGTTTCCCGCATGCCCTGCCTCACTGGCAATCTGTTATCCTATCCTGACATCAAGCGCTCCGTAGATTCCTCATAATCGCTGGTGCGGGCGACGGCGCAGCCATCGTTGTTGCTAAGCTACCTATAGTAAGGAGTTGGTGCGTCTACGACGTCAACCAGCGAACCAAATTAG
>CAXTUQ010000766.1:0-2625 GCA_964247405.1 uncultured Acetobacteraceae bacterium | reverse complement strand
ACCCCGACTGCTGGCTGGTGTCCTCCATCGAGCACTACGACGAGGACACCGGCACCGCCAAGCCGGGGCCGATCCTGTCCGAGCGGGTGATCCATCCCCCGGCCACCCCGCTTGTCGTCACCGCCGCCGACGCGCTGGCGGTGACGCTGCACGAGGTGGGCCACGTCGATCTCGACCGGGTGGCCGAGCTGCTCGGCCGCACCCGCGCCGAGGTCGTGGCGGAACTTGGGGAAGCAGTGTTCCTCAACCCGGGCCTCAGCCACGGCGGCACGGAGGTGTGGGAAACGGCCGACGCCGCCCTGTCCGGCCCCGTTCGCACCAAGCTGGCCGCGGCCGAAGCGGCGGCGGCGCTCGACCCGCGCTTCGCGCGCAACGTGGAGGCGTTGCGCCGCGTGCAGCCGGAGGACCTCCGGCCGTCCGACATCACCGCGCGCCTGGGCGGCCCGTGGCTGCCGGCCGACGTGGTGGAAGCGTTCTCGGCCGAGGTGATCGGCGTCAGGACGCGGGTGCGCCACACGGTCGAGGTCGCGGCGTGGTCGCTGGACCTGAGCCGCTACGAGGGCGCGGCTACGGCCACCTCCGAGTGGGGCACGCTGCGCCGGCACGCGGGCCTGCTGCTGTCGGATGCGTTGAACAGCTCGCTGCCGCAGGTCTGGGACACCACGGTGGTGGACGGCAAGGAATCGCGCGAGCTGAACGAGAAGGAGACCGAGGCGGCCAAGGAGAAGCTGGCCCGGATCAAGACAACGTTCGAGCGCTGGGTGTGGACCGACCCCGACCGCACCGACCGCCTGGCCCGCATCTACAATGATCGCTACAACAACCTGGTGCCGCGCGCCTTCGACGGCTCGCACCTGCAATTGCCGGGTGCCAGCAGCGCCATCACCCTGCGCCCGCTGCAGAAACGGGCGGTGTGGCGCATCGTCTCCGCCGGCGGCACCTACGTCGCGCACGCGGTCGGAGCCGGCAAGACCCTGACGATTGCCGCCGCGGTCATGGAGCAGAAGCGCCTCGGCCTGATCACCAAGGCCATGCTGGTAGTGCCGGGCCACTGCCTGGCCCAGGCGAGCCGCGAGTTCCTCGCCCTTTACCCGAACGCCCGCATCCTGGTCGCCGACGAAACCAACTTCGCCCGCGACAAGCGCGACCGCTTCCTGGCCCGCGCGGCGACCGCGAGCTGGGATTGCATCATCATCACCCACTCGGCGTTCCGGTTCATCGCGGCGCCTGCCGCCTTCGAGCGCGGCATGGTGGCCGAGCAGGTGCAGGCCTACGAGGACCTGCTGCTCAAGGTGGACGGCGACGACCGGCTCACCCGCAAGCGCATCGAGCACGCCAAGGAGGTGATGCTGGCCAAGCTGGAGGCGCTCGCCACGCGCAAGGACGACATGCTGACCATCGGCGAGATCGGCGTGGACCAGATCGTCGTGGACGAGGCGCACCTCATGCGCAAGCTCGCATTCGCCAGCAACATGAGCGGCCTCAAGGGCGTCGATCCCGACGGGTCGCAACGCGCCTGGGACCTCTACGTCAAGTCGCGCTTCATCGCCGGGCGCAATCCAGGGCGCGCGCTGGTCATGGCGTCGGGCACGCCCCTGGTGAACACCTTGGGCGAGATGTTCAGCCTGCAGCGCTTCATGCAGCCGGACGCCTTGCAGGAGCGCGGCATCCACCAGTTCGACGCCTGGGCCAGCCTGTTCGGCGACACGCGCACCGAACTCGAATTGCAGCCATCCGGCCGCTACAAGCCGGTGACGCGCTTCGCCGAGTTCGTCAACGTCCCCGAGCTGATCGCGATGTTCAGGAGCGTCGCCGACGTCGCGCTCAAGGACGACCTGCGGCAGTTCCTGGCCCTGCCCGCGATCCGCACCGGCCAACGCCGGATCGTCACCGCGCCGGCCAGCCCGGCCTTCCGGTCCTACCAGCGGGACCTGGACGCGCGCATCCAGGCCATCGAGGCGCGCACGGGTCCGCCCAAGCCGGGCGACGACATCCTGCTCTCGGTCATCACCGACGGCCGGCACGCCGCCATTGATCTTAGATTTGTTATGGAAGGCGTGGGGAACGAGCCGGAGAACAAGCTGAACGCCCTGGTCGCCAACGTGCACCGCATCTGGCGGGACACCGCCGACCGGCAATATCGGCAGCCGGACGGCACGCCGTATCCCGTCCGCGGGGCGGCGCAGATGGTGTTCTCCGACCTCGGCACGCTGGCGGTCGAGGCGTCGCGCGGCTTCTCGGCCTACCGCTGGATCAAGCAGGAGCTGATCCGCCTCGGCGTGCCGGCGGGCGAGGTTGCCTTCATGCAGCACTTCAAGAAGTCCACGGCCAAGCAGCGGCTGTTCGGCGACGTGAACGCGGGCAAGATCCGGGTGCTGATCGGCTCGACGGAAACCATGGGCACCGGCGTCAACGCACAGCAGCGCCTGGCGGCACTTCACCACCTCGATGTGCCCTGGCTGCCGGCCGACATCGAGCAGCGCGAAGGGCGCATCGAGCGCCAGGGCAACCAGAACGCCGAGATCGACCTCTACGCCTACGCGACGACGGGCAGCGTGGACGCCACCTCCTGGCAGCTGCTGGAGCGCAAGGCGCGGTTCATCGCGGCGGCGCTGGCCGGCGACC
>CAXTUQ010000765.1:0-2630 GCA_964247405.1 uncultured Acetobacteraceae bacterium | reverse complement strand
CACGGCATCTCCCGGCTGCCCGAACACCCGGACAAGGCATCCAAGCGCGGCAAGTTTGCCCAGGCGGCCATCGGCTACGTCCATATCGCGGCGGCAAATCCCACGGACTTCCGCGACATCAGCGGGCTGCGCCTGGGCGGGGGCAAGCTCAACATGGTCCTGGCGATCCACCGTGTGTCCAAGGCGAAACCGCTTGTTTGCGCCGGGTTCACCGGACGGCCGAGTTCCGCGACGACGCCGGCAAAATGAATGGCGCCGGGTTCCTGCGCGGCGTGGTTGAGGCCTTCCCCCATGCCATCCACGCCGTGCTGACCGACAACGGCATGGCCTTTGCCGATCTGCCGAAGAACCGCAACGGGCCAACCAGGCGATGCCTCGGCGCCCTCATCTTCGACCGCGTTTGCGCCGAAAACGGCACCGAGCACAGGCTCACCAAGCCATACCATCCCTGGGCCAACGGCCAAGCCGAGCGGATGAACCGCACCGTCAAAGAGGCCACGATCAAGGCGTTCCACTGTCCCGACCTCGAAAGCCTCAAAACCCACGTCCTTTGCGCCGTCACTGCGAAGGCGATGTCGAAATCGGCGGGCGTCGAGAGTGTAAGCACCAGGCATCCCGAACCCGCCGGCTGCTCCAGATGCCATGCGCCGAGCGGCTGAACCACGCGCGCATCACGATTGCCACGCGCCCGCAGTGTTGCGCGCAGAATGTGGGGAACAATCAGCAAAAGGGCGCTCAGCGCCTCGAATGGCAGGTCCAGGCGGGACAGCCGGCCGGCGCCATCCTCGAACCCGAGCCGGACCCGGTCGCCGTCGTCGGACACGGACCAGGAGGTTAGGCCCTCGCCGACAACCTCGCACACGCTCGCTTGGGCGGCGTTGCCGTCAACAGCGGTATTTGGCAAGGCTGGCGACGTGCCGCCCTGCCGCTTGAAGCCCGGCATTGCTAAAGCGCCGTCACAACAGCTTTCACCTCGATGGAGCGGCAGAGGCTTTCCTCGGACCGCCCGCGCCGACGGTCGGACGGCATGATCAAGATGTCCACCAGCCTGCTCTCCCAACGCCGTTATATACAGACGACGCTAACGCTTAGCAGAGCGTCATGCCAAGTGAAACCGCATCGTGGGGCGGTCGCGAGCATGAGTGGCCCGCTCATCTCCCAGCGACCGGCCTTCAGACCGGGCCTGGTGCAAGGGCCTGCTCGAGCTTGGCCAGGCGCCGGGCCAGGATGTCCCTGGCGTCTCGTTCCATGGCGCGATAATCGGTCACAAGGTCAGTCCCGAACGGGGTCAGGCTCGCACCGCCGCTGCCCACGCCGCCGCCCCGCGTTTGAACGACCGGCATGCGGAAGGTCTGGTTGAGCGCATCCACCAGCATCCAGGCCCGACGATAGCTCATGCTCATCGCCCGGCCTGCGCCTGAGATGGAACCTGTCTCACCGACCAACTCCAGCAGGCGGACCTTGCCCGGCCCGAGCGCCCTGCTCTCGTCGAAATCGATACGTAAAGTGAGCCGGGTCATGCCCAAAACTTAGCATCAATGGCCTGTTGCCGCAGTCCCCGTTCGGCGTTGCCGCTGCCGTCCATGTTTTTTGGGGGGTGAGAAGCCGCCGTCCCAAGGCTCGCTAGACTTTTGCGAGCGAGCGACGTTATGTTTGGAAAAACACAACGCAGGAAGCTGTTTCATGGGCATCATCGGCTGGTGCGGCCAGCTCAGCAGCGTCGGACGCGGCACGGCGATCGAATCGCTATGAGCATCGCCACAGGTTCTGCGGTGTTCGCGAACGGTCGGTTGCCGACTCTACCGAGTGCGGTCCGGAAGACGGATGGGGTCGAGTTGGCGCCGCTTTCAGCGCCTCGCCGCCAGCGGTCCAAGCTGTGGGACCTCAACGACTCCGTCCACTGCTCGGTCATCGGCACCTGCCTCACCACCGGCGAGCTGCGCCGGGCAATGGGCAAGGCGCTGTCGGCCGACGTGTCCCATGTGTCCGACCACGACCTGCATGGCCGCGCCGTCGGCCTGTGCGGCCGGCACGACGCCTCCGCCAAGCTGCTGCAAAAGGCGCTCGACCACCGGCATGAGACGGCGGTCAAGCGCTTCGCCCGGCTGCATGGGGAGGCCGATGTGATGCAGGCTTGGGCCGAGGCCCGCCGCGCCGGCGACATCCCCGGCGCCTACTGGGCGGTGCTCACCCACCCAGACGTGGGGCACGCCGGGCTGCGGCAGGCGTTCGGCGACGTGCACATGCTGTCCCATCTCGTCGGCGCCGCGAACCGGGCCGACATCCGGCGGCTCACCGCGCTGGAAGCGGAGAACGCCGCGCTGCCCGCCAAGGTGGAACGCCAGCAGGCCCGGCTGCATGAGGCCGTGGCCTCGCGCGACAAAACGATCCGGCGCTTGGGCGCATTGGCGGCGCGGCAGGTGCGGGCCGCCGCGGACCCCGGCGATGATGACGCGTTGGCCGGGTTCCGCCACCTGGTGGCCGACCTCGAAACCCGCCTCGGCCGCGAAACGGGGCGGCGCGAACGCTTGGAGCAGCGGGCCGCCGCCGCCCGGGACGCGGCCCAGCTTTGGGAGCGGCGCGCCCAGGAGGCCGAGGCGGCGCACGCGGCGATGCAGCGGGAACTGGCC
>CAXTUQ010000764.1:0-2636 GCA_964247405.1 uncultured Acetobacteraceae bacterium | reverse complement strand
GTCGCGCGCCGCCTCCTCCCATGCGCGGTCGAAACGGTTGAACACCGCGAACATGATCAAGAGGCCGAACGGCAGCGTCCAGGTGAGCTGCGCCCCGAACGCCGAGTTCCACCAAGAGGCATCCCAGCCCAGGAGGTTGAACAGCAGCCCGACCCCCAGGCTCACCAGCACGCCCGGCACGATCAGGCTGGCGACGGTCAGGGTGAACAGCGCGCCCGCGCCGCGGAACCGCCGCCGAAAGGCGACGGCGGCGGCCACCGAGACCACGGCGGTCGCCGCCATCACCATGGCCGCCAGGATCAGCGACCGGGTGAACGCCGCGCCCAGGTCGCCCACCGCCTGCTGCTGGAACAGCCGGGTGAACCAGGCGGTCGAGACCCCGCGCATCGGGAAGGTCAGCCCGCCCTCCGGCCCCTGGAAGGACAGCAGGACGATGGTGAGCGTCGGGCCGTACAGGAACAGCACGAACAACGCGAAGAACCCGCCCAGCAGCCAGCGGCCCAGCCCGGTGATCACAGTTCCCGCCGGATGTCGACGACGCGCAGCAGGGCGGTGATCATCAGCAGCACGAGCAAGAGCAGCACCACGGCGTTGGCGCAGGCGGCGGGATACTGCAGCAGCGCGATCTGGTTCGAGATCATCAGCCCCACCGACGCCCGCTGCCCGCCGCCCATCAGCCGCACCGTCGTGAAGTCGCCCATCACCAGCGTGATGATGAACACCGAGCCGATGGCGATGCCGGGCTTGGACAGCGGCAGGATCACTTCGCGCAGCACCGCCCACGGCCCAGCGCCGGCATCGACCGCGGCCTCGATCAGCCGGCGGTCGATCCGCACCATGGTGTTGAACACCGGCACCACCATGAACAGCGCATACAGGTGGACAAAGGCCAGCACGACGGCGAAATCGGAGAACAGCAGCACGTCGAGCGGCCGGTCGATCAGCCCGGTGCCCATCAAGGCGCCGTTGAACAGCCCCTCCCGCCCCAGGAACGGCACCCAGGAAATCATGCGGATGACGTTGGAGGTCAGGAACGGCACGGTGCAGACCAGGAACAGCACCGCCTGCAAGCCGGCGCTCTGCACGCAGAACGCCAGGAACAGGGCGACCGGCACCCCGACCGCGACCGTCAACACCCAGACCAGCGCCGTGTACTTCAGCGTGTTCAGGTAGGTCAGCCATGTCACCGGGGACAGCAGCACGTCCGCGTAGTTGGTGAGAACCACGTCCGGGATCAGCCGCACGCTGTCGTAGTCGAAGAAGCTGACCACCACGATGGCCGCCATCGGCACCAGCAAAAAGGCGCCGAGCACCAACGTGAGCGGCGCCGCCAGAAGATAAGGCGCCGCCTTCACGCGACCACGAACTCGTTCCATTTCTGCACGAGGTAGCGGTCCTCGGTCATCACCGAGTTCCAGCAGGCGACCTGCCCCATCCGCTCGGTGAACGAGCCGCCGTCGCGCACCGCGCCGGCCTTTTCCATCACCTTGCCATCGGGAGATTTGATGTCGGACTGAGCGGGCTTGCCCTCCATCCAGAAGCCCCACTCGTCCGGCGTCATGTTTTCCTTCGCCGTTTCCAGCACCGCGCTGTAGTAGCCCTGGCGGTTCAGGTAGGCGCCAGCCCAGCCGGACAAGTACCAATTGATGTAGTCGTACGCCGCGTCCAGCTCCATGCCGGACAGGTTCTTGGACAGGCCGAGGCCGCCGCCCCAGGCCCGGTAGCCTTCCTCCAGCGGCTGGTAGGTGCAGGCGATGCCGCGGGAGCGCACGGCGGTGACGGCGGGCGACCACATGGACTGGATCACCACCTCGCCCGACGCCATCAGGTTCACGCTCTCGTCGAAGCTCTTCCAGAACGCGCGGAATTGCCCGGCGCGCTTGGCCTCGGTCAGGAAGGCGGTCGTCTTCTCGATCTCGTCCCGCGTCATGTTGCCCTTGTCGCCGTATTTCATGCGCCCCAGGCTCTCCATCACCATGGCGGCGTCCATGATGCCGATGGACGGGATGTTGAGGATGGACGCGCGGCCCTTGAATGCCGGGTCCACGAGGTCGCGCCAGTTGCGGATCGGCCGGCCCACCAGGTCCGGGCGGATGCCGAGCGTGTCGGCGTTGTAGATGGTGGGGATCAGCGTCATCCAGCCGGTGGGCTGGGCCGCGAACTTGGTGGAACTCGGTCCCTCGACGAAGCCCACGGTATGCGGCGCGGTGCCCTGGGCGATGCGGCTTTCGGGCGACAGCCGGCCCGTGGTGAAGATCGGCACGATCTTGTCGTAGTTCTTGATCCGCTTCACGTCCATCGGCTGCAGCACGCCGGCGGGGAAGATCTTTTTGCAGATCCAGTACTCGATGTCAGCGATGTCGTAGGACCGCGGCTGCGTCACCGCTTTCTGCGACACGGCATCGCTGTCGAGCGCCGTCATCGCCAGCGTGAAGCCCAGGTCCTGCTTCACCTTGTCCGCCAGCGCGTTCAGGTTCGATACCCCGGTGCCGAACTGCCGCAGCGTGATGTTGCGGATGTTCTGCGCCCAGATGGTCGGAAACCCGGTGATCGCGCCCGACCCGGCGGCGGCTCCGGCCAAGCCCAGCCCAGCCTTCAACGCGGCGCGGCGGCCGATGGTTTTTGCGTGTGCCACG
>CAXTUQ010000763.1:0-2641 GCA_964247405.1 uncultured Acetobacteraceae bacterium | reverse complement strand
ACGTAGGCCCGCACCGCGGCACGCAGCGCCGCCCGGCTCACCGGCACGGGGATGTTCTCGTGAAACGCCGCGTCGAACTGCCCGGCGTCCAGGATGGCGTCCGCCGCCCGCGCCGCCGCGTCCCGCAATGCCCCGGCCTCGCCGAGCTGCTCGGCCACTGCCGCGGCGTAGTCGCCGAAATCGAATGCCCGCCGCGCCAGCGCCGCGTTGCCGAGCGCACGCTTCGCCTCCGCCGGCTTGAACATCCGCACCAGCGCGTCGGCCGCCTCCCGCACGTCGCAATAGGCGACGGCGGCGCCCACGGCCGCCTTGCGCCCCGGCGCATCGGACAGGGCATCGGCCACGCCCGTCGCCCGGTCGAAGCACACGACGGCCCGCCCGGCCCGCAGCGCGTCCAGCGCCACGTTGGGGAACGGATCGAGCCGCGACGGCAAATAGAACACGTCCGACATCGCAAACAGCGCATCGAGGCTGCTCTGCGCCCGCAGGAAGAACACGTGTCCCTCCATGTCGAGCCGGCGCACCATGTCGGCGACCCAGGCGGAGTATTGCAGGTCCGCCTTCGGGCTGTAGCCGTCGCCCACCCAGATGAACCGCACCTCCTCCCCCCAAAGCTGGCGCACCGCGGCGGCGGTCTGCACGAACAGGTCCACCCCCTTCCGCATCTGCACAAAGCCGGCGCCGAGCACGATCTTCGCCCGCGTGCCCGAAGCGTCCCCCTCCGCGCCGATCAACGCCAGGATCTCCTCCCGCGTCAGGTCCTCCGCCGCCGGGTCCTCCGGCAGGCTGGGCAGGAAGCCCTGGGGGCGCACGCCGATGTGGTTGGCTGCTCCGGACCGGGTGGCCAGCAGCTCCGCCTGCACGCTGTCCCGGATGAGGGATGCCGGGGTGATCACCCGGTCCATGGCCTCCACCATGTCCGACATGCGCCCGGGCGGCAGGGTGTACTCGGCGAATTCGTGCACCAGCCCCAGCGACGGCAGCTCCGCCTGCAGCGCCGCCTGCGCCAGCGGGCTGGTTTCCACCGAGTTCAGCAGCACCGCCGAGAGCTTGTGCGTCGCCTTCAGCTCCCGCAGGAGGTACTCGGCGTCGAGCGGCGCCAGCGGCCCCGTCACCACCGTGCAGCTATGCGACGCGAATTCCCGCAGCAGCGGCCCGGGCTTGCCCAGGAACGCCACGACGTTATGCGTGCCCGCGAGCACAGCACCCATGTTCAGCCCAACCAGCGGCGCCCCGGTGCGGGACGCCTCGTGGCTTGCCACCAGGACGGTCGGCTTGGCCGCGTCGAAGGCGATGTCCCCGGGGCTGAGCAGCGAGGTGAAATCGGGCCGCCCCACCCGGCCCTCCGCATGGCCGAACGCCGCGAAGTGGTAGAACAGGTCCATGCCCGCCGTTTGCAGGTCCGGGTAGCGCCGCAGGTAGTAGTCGGCGGAAAGGTCCGGCGCCGGGTCGAGGCCGAAGCGGCAGCCGGTCAGGATGTAGTGCTCCAGCGGGTCGGACGGCGCCGGCCGCCCCGGGAACTGCCGGCGCCACTGGTCGAGGTAGCAGCGTTCGTTGAACCGCGTCCGCCCCGCCTGCACCCGCTGGTCCAACTGCTCCCGGGTGCAGATGCGCAGCTCCGCACGGCCGACCAGGATATAATGCAGGATCGGCATGGCGTAGCCGGACGCCTCCCCCAGCACGTCGTCATACGCTTCCGCGTAGAACGCGCTGTCGAACGCCTCGCCGATCGGCGCGCGGTGGTTGCGGCTGACCAGGTAATCCTCGATGTCCGAAAAGCCGGGCCGCGCCGGGCGCCCGCGGTCCCAGGCATAGGCCCGCGCGTCGAACAGGCCGCTCGCCGCCACCCGCTCCGCGTCCCGCCGCAGCGCCCGGCGGTTCGGGTAGCGCCGCTCGTCCCGGCCGTGCACCAGGTAATGCAGCAGCGGGCTGCCGCCCCCCTGCGCCACGTCCGGGTTGGCGTCCCGGTAGAACCGCACGTCGAACGCCGGGGAGGGCGACAGCAGCGCCGCCTCCCCGGTCGCCAGGTAGTGCGTCACCAGGTCCATCCGGCTGCCGGAGATGCCGATCGCCCGGCCATAGAACGCCTCGTCGAACAGCGTGTCTGCGGCGACCATCCGTGCTTGGGCCGGCAGATCCTCCGTGCTCTCCTGGATGTCGGCGGGATCGGCGTCCCGCTGTGCCGCGCCTAAATCGTCGCGCTGTCCAGCGCGCCCATGAGTTTCCATCCGTGTGCGCTCCCCGCAGCCGGCCGGCCGGTGACGGCGCGGCCGGGTCAACAATAGGTGCGGCTGGCAAAGCGCACGGCGCGCTCCACCGCCTGAAGGCCGGACGGCTGCTCCCGCATCTCGATCACCACCCAGCCGCCGTAGCCGATGCCGTCCAGCGCCGCCGCCGCCCGGCCGTGCATGAGGGCCGGCGCGTCGAACGGCCCGATGTCCGGCTCGGCCGCGTGGTAGTGCGCAAGCCCGGCGCCGGTGGCCGCGACCTCCGCCCCGATGTCGTCGCCGCCCAGGGAAACGCAGGCGCAGTCGAGGTGCGTCCGCACCGCCGGGTGAGCCGTTGCTGCCACGACCCGGCGCACCTCCGCCGCCCGCAGCATGAAGTCCGCGCCGTACTGCGCCGGCACCGGCTCCAGCCC